>DASXOU010000545.1:0-6755 GCA_036494045.1 Polyangia bacterium
CGCTGATGCATTGGGCCGACGTCTTGTGGCCAGGCGGCGGCCGCCTGCGCTTCCTCGTCTACACCGTGTCGTCGGTCGTCATCGCCGTCGCCGTGTTCCGCTGCTACGAAGAGCCGATGCGCCGCCGCCTCATGCCGCGGAGGCGCGCATGAGCGCCGCGGTGCCCATCGCCATCAACGGACGGTTCCTCACGCAGTCGACCACCGGCGTGCAGCGCTACGCGATCGAGCTCGTGCGCGCGCTCGATCGCGAGCTCGACGGCGACGATCGCTGGCGCTTCGAGCTGGTCGGGCCGCGCGGCATGCGCTCGTCGCTGCCGCTGGCGCACATCCGGCAGCGCAGCGTCGGGCGCCTCTCGGGCCACGCCTGGGAGCAGCTCGAGCTGCCGCTGCACGTGCGCGGTCGCTTCCTGGTCAGCCTGTGCAACGCGGCGCCGCTGTTGAAGCGGGCCCAGCTGGTGACCGTGCACGACGCGGCCGTGTTCGACCGTCCCGACGGCTTCTCGTTCGCCTTCCGCACCTGGTATCGCGCGATGCTGCGCGGCCTCGGGCGCACCGCCCGCCAGCTCGTGACGGTGTCGCGATTCTCGCGCGACCGCTTGAGCCTGCACTGCAACCTGCCCGCCGATCGGCTCGCGCTCGTCCACGAAGGCGCCGATCACGTGCACGCCGTTCCGCCCGACCGGCGCATCCTCGAGCGCGAGCGGCTGCGCGACAAGCCCTACCTGCTGCTGGTCGGGACGCTCGATCCGCGCAAGAACGTGTCGGTGGTGATGCGCGCGCTGCCCCACCTGGCGGCGCATTCGTTCGACACCGTCGTCGTCGGCGGCACCAATCCGTCGGTGTTCGGCGTCGGCGCCGCGCTGCCGCCCGGGCGCGTGCGCTACCTCGGCAAGGTCTCGGACGCCGAGCTGCGCGCGCTCTACGAAGAGGCGGCCTGCTTCGTCTTCCCGTCGCTGTACGAAGGCTTCGGGCTGCCACCGGTGGAGGCGCTCGCTTGCGGCTGTCCGACGGTCGTGGCGCGGACCGCGGCGCTGCTCGAGACCTGCGGCGACGCGGTCCTCTGCTTCGACCCGCACGACCCGCGCGACGCCGCCGCGGTGATCGGCCGCGTGCTGGCCGACGCCTCGCTGCGCGAGGAGATGCGCGCGCGCGGGCGCGCCCGGGTCGAGCAGCTCACATGGCGGCGCTGTGCACGAGAGCTGCTGGCGCTCCTGGCCGGTCTCGTGTCGTCACCCGGCGCGCGCGCCTCGTAAGCAGCGGCAGCGACAGCGCGGCGATGAGCGGGACCGACTCGGAGCGGAACAGCGGCACCTCGGCGAAGCTGAGGATGGCGAGCGCCGCCACGAACGCGAGCTCCTCGGGCGCCTCGCGGAAGCGGCGCGCCGCCGCCCAGCCCATCGCCAGGTAGAGCAGCGCGAGCGCCGCCAGCGCGACGACGCCGCCGTCGGCGAGCACGCGGATGTAGTCCGAGTGCGCGCACACGTTCCTCTGGTGCAGCGCGCGGTGCCAGCCTCCCGGCCCGAGCCCGAGGAGCGGCGTGGCGCGGACCTTCTCGATCGTCAGGTGCGCCTCCAGCATGCGCAGCTGCCCATTGCCCGACTTCAGATCGAAGAGGTGCTGCAGCGTCACCAGGTTGCTCGTCTTGTCGGGATGGACCCACTCTTGGCGGATGCGGAACTGGGAGGCGCCGAAGACGGCGACCGCGGCCAGGGCCACGCCGGCGACGAGCTTGACGATCGCGCGCCGGTTGGCCGCGTACCACACGCCGTGGGCGACGAGCACGACCACCAGCGCCAGCGCGCCGATCCACGCCGTGCGGCAGCGGATGACGACGATCGCCAGCGCCGGCAGCAGCAGCAGCGGCCGCGTCCACGGGCGCTTGCCGAGGACGACGAGCGCGGCGGGCAGCGCCAGCGTCAGGTACTCGGCGGCGAAGTTCTTGTTGACCAAAAGGCCCGCCGGCGGCCAGGCGCTCCGGGCGCGCCACGGCCACAGGTCGCGCGCGTCGAGCACCACCGACAGCGCGAGCACGAGCATGGCGGCGCTGGCGGCGACGAGCGTGTCGCGTCGGGTGGCGCCGCCGGCGCGCAGCGCCCACAGGACGGCGAGGCCGAGCACGTACGGCAGACAGGCGCACACCATGGCGCGCTCCGGCGGATGGAGCGCCGCCGAGACCGCCACCGCGAGGAACATCGCGGCCCAGGCGCTCTCGACGAGGCTGACCTGGCGCGTCCGCACGTAGATGACGGTGAGACCGCCGAGCACGAGCGCGGCCACGGCCGCCGCCCAGCGCCCGTCGAGCGCCGGCACATGCGCCGAGACGACGGCCGGGGTGAGCCAGCGCTCCGCGACCAACGCGGCGACGAGGAAGAGGGCGACGAGGACGGTGCTCGAGCTCCGCGCTGCGCTCACGCGGCCGCCGCCTCGTAGGCGGCGAGCGTCAGCCGCGCCGTCGCGTCCCACGAGAAGTGGCGCGCGCGCTGCGGCCCCATCGCCGACAGGCGGCCGCACAGCGCGTCGTCGCCGTCGAGGCGCTCGATGGCGGCGGCGATCGCCGCTTCGTCGACGGGGTCGAAGCGCAGCGCGGCGTCGTCCATGACCTCGCGATGCACGTCGATGTCGGAGACCGCCACCGGCACGCCGAGCGAGGCGGCCTCCAGCGGCGGCAGGCCGAAGCCCTCGATGAGCGACGGAAACAAAAAGGCGCGCGCGCGCTCGTAGAGCGGCGCCAGCCGGCCTTCCGCCACGTAGCCGGCGAGAAAGACGCGCCCGCCCGAGCGCGCCGCCAGCTCGTGCGTCTCGCGGGCGACCGCGCCGCCGAGGAAGGCCGGCAGGCCGGCGACGACGAGCCGGCGTCCCGTGCGCGCGCGCAGAAACGCGCGGATGAGGCGCGGCAGGTTCTTGTAGCCGGCGGTCTTGCCGAGCGTGAGGAAGTAGCCGGCGTCGAGCGCGGGAAACGGATGGTCGCCGCCGCGCACCATCCGCTTGGGCGCGATCGGCGTGACTCCGACGCGGTCGCGCCCGAGGCCGGTGACCGCCTCGATGTGACGCGCGGCCGCTTCGCTGACGGTCAGCACGCGCCGCACCATGCGCGCGCTGGCGCACATGAGGAGCGTGCGCGCGAGGTTCTGCCAGCCGTCGCGCTGCGGCTCGCGCCGCAGGAAGTATTCGGGGAACATGTCGTGGAGGGTCAAGACCTGCGGCACGTGCGCCGCCGCCGCGTAGTTCTTGACGTGGTGGATGAGGTCGACGCCGGCGCGGCGGGCGGCGCGCGGCATCCAAGCGAGCTGATCGGTGAACGCCGCCCCGAGCGAGCGCGCGCCGTGCGCGACCTCGACGAAGCGCAGCGCCGGCGAGTCGACGCCGACCGCCTCGGCGAGGCCGGGCTGCGCGAACACGACGTACTCGTGCGCGGCGGGCGCGCGCACGAGCGCGCGGATGAGCTCGATGGTGTAGGTCTCGATTCCGCCGGTCTTGCCGACGAGGATGGTGACGGCGTCGATCCCGATCTTCATGACAGCCTCACGCGTCGGGGGTGGAGGTGTGCAGCACGTTGGAGGCCGCCTGCGCCGTCGAGCGCTCGCCCACCGGGCCGCGCGCCATCCACAGCGACAGGTACATGGCGACCATCGCCGCCGGCCGCGCGACGCTGACGCGGGCGGCGAAGATCCACATCGCCGCGACACACAGGAAGAGCACGCCGGTCGCGATCAGATCGGCGCGCAGCGCCACCGCCACCACGGCGAGCACGCCGGCGATGGAGAGGATGGTCTGCACCGCGCGCCGGTGGCCGACCTGCCGGTGCAAGATGTAGTGCAGGTGATCGGCGCTGGCCTCGAACAGCGTGTGGCGCATCGCGCGGCGGACGAAGGCCCAGACCATGTCGGCGAGCGGCCAGGCGATGGCGCACAGGACGACGGCGAAGAGATCGGCGGACTGCCCGTGGTGGCTCGTCGTCAGGCCGAGGGTCGCGATCCAGAAGCCGAAGAAGAAGCTGCCGCCGTCGCCCATGAAGATGACCGAGGGGTGGCGATTGTGGGCGAGGAAGCCGACGGCGACGCCGGCGAGGACGAACGGCGTCGCCGGGTCACTCGGCCAGCCGATGATCCCGAAGGCGACGGCGGCGACGATGCTGAGCCCGGCGGCGAGACCGTCGAGGCCGTCGATGAAGTTCCACGCCGTGCCGATGGCGGCGTACCAGACGGCCGTCGCCGCCAAACTCTGCAGTGGCGACAGCGCGTGGTGGACGAGCGGGAGCTGCGTGATGCCGTGACCGCGCGCGCTCATGGCGGCGCCGATGGCGAGGAGCGCCAGCAGCTTGAGCTCGGCGCGCAGCGCGCGGAAGTCGTCGACGAGGCCGATGGCGAAGGCGCTCGTGCCGAAGAGCCAGGTGAGCGGATCGTGGAGCGTGGCGTCGACGACGCCGTAGACGACGCCGCCGGCCTCGAGCGCCAGCAGCACGAGGATCACCAGCGTGAAGGTCAGGGCGATGGCGATGCCGCCGACGCGCGGAATGCGGCGGTAGGCGATGGCACCGCGTCGCTCGTCGCGATCGCTGACGCCGTAGTGTCCGGCGGCGCGACGCACGAGCTCGGTCAGTGCCCAGCAGATGACTGCGGTCAGCGCGAAGGTGATCGCGACGAGCGTTCGCATGCGAGGGCCGCAGTGCACTCGCGATGCCGGCGCGAAAACGGGCGTGCGCCCTCGAATTTCGCGGCCGGGCGGAGATCGTCGAGGATCGGCCGTTCGCAGATTCGCGCCCGAATGTGGTGCGGCGGTTCACGGCCGGAAGAGCGCGTACGAGGGCGCGTTCGACGCCGTCGCGCGCGACGCGAGCGGAAGCGCGCGGCCGAGCGCGTCGACGAGCGCGCGCGGTGGACGCGCGAACGACAGCTCGACCTCGCGCCCGGGCGTGCTGGTCCAGAACATGAGGACGACGTCGCCGTCGCCGTCGAAGCGCGCCACGTGGAGGTCGTCGCGGCCGGCCGGCTGCAGACCGGCGAACCGGCGCGGGCGCGCGAACGAGGACAACGTCCGCAGCGCCTGCAACAGCGGCTTCTCCGTGCCGTCGGCGGCGAAGAGCCCGAAGTTGTGCTCGCGCTCGGTCGCGACGGAGCCGTCGTCGACGAGGTCGTAGACGATCGCCAGGGCGAAGCCGAGCGCGCGCGCGACGACGAGCTGGCGCGTGACCAGCCACGCCTGGCGCAGGCGCGCCGCGGCGAGATCACGGGCGGTCGCGGCCGAGTATCCGGCTTCGGTGTCCCACAGCGGCGGAGCGGCGCCGAGCGCGGCGCGCAGCGTGGCGACGTCGGCGGCGAGCGCCTCGGGTGGCCCGGCGACGTAGGGATGCACACCGACGGCGTCGGCGACCGCGAAGACACCGTCGCGGGCGAGCGCGCGCAGAAAGCCGAAATCGAGCCCGAAGACTCCGCCGGTGGCGACCCGCAGCCGCGTCGAGACGGCGTGGATGCGCCGCGCCGCCTCGCGGAACAGTTGCGCGTACTGCGACGCGTCGGGCGCCGGCACCCAGAAGCCGAGGTTGGGCTCGTTCCAGATCTCGTAGGCGACAGGACGGCCGGCGAAGTGGCGGGCGGCGGCGGCGGCAAAGTCGCCGAACGTGGCCACCGTCGCCGGCGACTGCGGCGAGTAGCGCGGGCCGTCCGCATGGAGCGGATTGTCGTAGTCGAGGATGAAGAGCACCTCGAGCCGGCGCGCCTCGGCGAAGGCGACGAGCGCATCCCACGCGGCGAAATCGTAGCGCCCGGGGACGCGCTCGACCTCGCCCCAAAAGAGGTCCGTGCGCAGCCAATGAATGCCGGCGGCGGCTGCTGCTTGCAACAACCGCTCGTCGAAGGGCGCGTGGACGGCGACGCCGACGCCGGCGCAGAGCTCGTCGCCGCCCGCCGGCGGCGCGACGGCGAGCGCGGCCGGATCGATCCGCAGCCCGCGCGCGGGCGCGCGAACGGTGGCGCAGGCGGCGACGGCGAGCGCGAGCAGGCTCAGCGCGGTGAGGCGGACCGCGCGCATGCGCCGCTCAGGCCAGCGCCTGCACCACGTCGCAGAGGCGCCGGCCGACGTTGCGCCAGGCCAGGTGGCGCTCGTAGTGCTGCTTGCTGCTCACGCGCAGGGCCACGCGATCGCGCTCGCTCGACCAGTTGCGCGCGATCGCCTGCGCCATCAGCGACGGTGACGCGTCGGGCGCGAACAGCCGCCCATTGACGCCGTCGCGCACGGCGGCCGACACGCCGCCGGTGTCGTGGGTGATGCTGGGGACGCCGAAGGCGCTGGCCTCGGAGAAGACGACCCCGAAGCACTCGACCTGCGTGGGCAAGACGAAGTAGTCGGCCGCGCGATAGAGGCGCGCGAAGGCCGCCATCCCGCCCGGGCCGAACTTGTCGATGCCGGTGATGACGTCGACCGCCGGATGCTCGAGCCGCGCCGGCGGGCGGCAGCCGACGATGGTCAGCCGCGCCGGCACACCGAGCGCGCGCAGCTCGTCGGTGATGGCGATGGCCTTGTCGGCGCCTTTGCGCTCCCACTCGACGCCGACGAAGAGCAGCCGGCAGGTCTCGTGGCGCGGGAAGAGCGCGTCGAGCACCGGCGGGATGTAGGCGTCGTCGATGTTGGCGCCGAGCGGGAGCTGGAAGACGCGCTCGGGCCGGGTCTGATAGTCGCGCACCGCGGAGTCGGTGGCCCAGGCGCTGGAGTAGATCGCCGCGTCGACGCGCCCAAGGACGTCGCGCTGGATCTCGT
>DASXOU010000546.1:0-2524 GCA_036494045.1 Polyangia bacterium
ACGCTCTGCAACAGATAACGATCGCCGAGCAGCGCGAAGCGTTTGAACGAGACGCCTGCCAGCGGCGGACGCGCCAGGCGGCGGCGCGCCGCTTCGAAGACGCGCAGCAGATCGGCCCCGTACCAGCGACGGCGATCGCCCGCGCACGCCTCCGGGTCCGGCACGTCACCGGCGTGCGGCCACAGATAGGCGCCGAGCCCGATCACGGCCACCGGGATGTCGAGCTCCTCGCGCGCGACGAGCGGTCCGAGCGCGAGCTGGCTCGTCACGATCGCGTCGGGCTGAAAGTGGAGCGCCGCGCGTCGCGTGTGCCACGCCTGCGCGATGATGGCCTCGGCGGTGCCCCAGCTGGCGACCTCGAACGCCGCGCCGCAGCGTTCGGCGCCGGGCCACAGGCCGAGGCCGGCGGCGGCGAGCATCGGGCTCATCGTCGGCGAGGTCAAGAAGGTCACGTCGTGCCCGCGCGCCACCAGGCCGCGCGCGACGGCGATCGCGGAGCCGACGAAGCCGGCGCCGCCGAGCGGACAAAACAAGAAGCGCATGACCGCAGCCGCGTAGCACGGCTCGTGCCGACGTAAGCCGGCGCGCGGTGCGGGCGTGCGCGCGCGTCTCCGCCGCAACGCAATCCTTGCGCGGCCCCTTCGCGCAAACGTTGCGGTTATCATGCGAGCCCATGTCGAAGTCATCGGCGCTCGTCGTCGTCGCCGCGCTCGCCGGATGCGGGCACGCGTTTCCGCTGCCGATGACCGCCGCCGAGCTCGCGGCCTACGACTCGGGCGACGCGCTCGTCGCCTATCTCGGTCAGACCGACGCCAGCCCCACCGTCTGCGATCTGCGCGCCAACGGCCCGCACCTCACGACTGTCGACGACGATGCGCGCACCGCGCTCGTGCGCAGCCTCGCCGACGGCGACGTCGTGCCCGCGTTGTGGCGCCGCTGCGTCGACGCGCTCGGACGCTCCAGCGCCGCCGACGCCGCCGCCGCGCTTGTCGATGCCGTCGGCCGCGGCTATCGCGCGCTGATCCGCCGCCGCAGCTTCGAGCGCGATCCGGCGCTGCAGCAGCGCCTCGCCATGATGCAGCGCTTCTACATCGAGCGGCGCCACGGCCTCGACGGCAACGCCGCCGTCGATGGCAACCTGTTCACCGACTTGCGCAGCGCGCTCACCAAGCATCGCCTCGGCCCGGCGGCGGCGCCGCTCGGCGAGGAGCTCATCGCGACGTGGGATCTCGAGCACGGCTCGTGGGGCGGGCGGCCCGTCGACCTGCCGATGATCGACGCGCTGTTCGCGTCCAAGGACGAGAAGACGCTGCGCCGCTTCGCCGATCGGCTGCCCGACGACGCGTTGCGGGCGCAGGCGCGGCGTCGCGTGATCCGGCTGCACATCGCCGCTTCGCCGTTCCCCGAGGTGCGCGCCGCCGCCGCCGCCGTCGAGGAGGCGCTCTTCGCGCACGGCAGCTGGCCCGTGTCGCTCGCCGATCATCCGCCGCTGCAAGGGCGGCTCGACATCGCCAAGGTGCCGATGCGCGGCGTGCTCGTGCGCCAGGATCTGTGGCAGCAGACGGCGACGCTGCTCGGCTACGCCGGCGATCGCCCGGGCGTGTCGGTGCTGCCCGAGGTCAAGCTGCGCGGCGCGCTCCTCGTCACCGTGCAGGGGATCTCGCGCGAGGTGACGCTGTGCGCGCCGGCCAAAGAGCTCGATCCGTCGCCCTGCCTGCAGCCGCACGACGTCACGCTCGACAATCCGGCGGCGTACCTCGACAAGGGCGGCGCGTTCCACTTCGTCGACCACATCACCATGCGCGAGGCGGTCAACCTGTCGCAGATGCATCAGCGCTTCGTGCTCCCGGTCAGCGTCGCGGGAAAGCGGCTGCTCACGTTCGACTGGGTCCTTTATTACGAGCGGCCCACCGACTTCGTCTTCATGGACGGCAGCGCGCTCAGCGTCGTCGTCGATCGGCGCGACGCCGCGCGCTTCATCTTCACCGTCGGCCGCGGCGGCGTCTCGTACCTCGCGGTCGCCGAAGCGATCGACGCCGGCTGGTTCCACGTCGTCAGCCGCGGCGTGGCCGGCGCGCCCGGCTCGAGCGGCTCATCGGGCTCGAGCGGCTCCAGCGGCGGCGAGTGCCAGAACGGCGGCGACGGCGGCCCCGGCGGCGACGGCGGCCCCGGCGGTCCCGGCGGCGACGGCGGCGACGTCGACATCACGCTCCACTGCGGCGACACGCCGTGCGGCGACGCCGTCGCGCTCATCCGCGCCAACGTCGGCAGCGACGGCGGTCCCGGCGGATCGGGCGGCTCGGGCGGACCGGGCGGCTCGGGCGGCTCCGGCGGCTCGGGACGCGCGGCGACCACGCACACCGACGCCGACGGCAACACCGTCACCGACGACCCCGGCTGCTCCGCCGGCTCCGACGGCGCCAGCGGCCCCAATGGCGCCGACGGCTCACCCGGCCCCGACGGTCGCCCCGGCCCGGTGCGCTTCTCGGCCGTGCGCTAGGTCAGCAGCTGCTGCTGTTCGGCA
>DASXOU010000547.1:0-3183 GCA_036494045.1 Polyangia bacterium
GATCAAGATGCGTGCCGTCGCGTGCGAGGCGCGCCGTCGTCACGCGGCCGGAAGCGGTCTATCATCGCCGCCATGCTGCAGCGCTATCGCCAGCTCATCGACGATCCGGTTCGCCTCGGCGCGTTCCAGCGCGCCATCGCCACGCTGGTGCGCCCCGGCGACGTCGTCGCCGACATCGGCTGCGGCCTCGGCACCTACGCCATCTTCGCCGCCCGCGCCGGCGCGCGCCGCGTGTTTGCCGTCGACGATTCGCCCATCGTCGAGGTCGCGCGCGAGGTGGTGCGCGACTCGGGCGCCGACGACGTCGTCGAGCTCATCGCCGGCTACTCGACGGCGCTCGAGCCGCCCGAGCGCTGCGACGTCGTCATCTTCGAGGATTACCTGACGACGCTGGTCTCGCCGGGCAAGGCGCGCGTGGTCGCCGATCTCGAGAGCCGCTGGCTCGAGCCGGGCGGCCGCCTCTTGCCGGCGCGCGCGCGCTTGTGGCTGGCGCCCGTCGAAGATCCGGAAGGGCACCTGCACATCGATCGCTTTCACTGGTCGAAGGATCGCGTGTTCGGCATCGACTTCGGCTCGACGCGCCGCCGCGTGTTTTCCAGCGCGCACCCGCGCAAGCTCGGCGCCGGCGCGCTCCTGGCCACGCCCGAATTGGCGCACGACTACGATCTACTGCACTTGAAGCGCGTCGAAGTCTCGGCCACGCGCACGCTGCCCGCGTCGCGCGACGGCGTCATTCACGGGCTTCTTCTGTGGTTCGAGCTCGAGCTCGGCGGCGCCTGGCTCGGCACCGGCCCGCTGGCGCCGCCGTCGGCGTGGCAGCAGACGCTGTTCCCGCTGGCGACGCCGCTGCAAGTCGCCGCCGGCGCGCCGATCGATCTGGCGCTGCAAGCGGCGCCGCTCGGCGAGATCCTCGTCTGGCGCTGGTCGGTCGCGGTCGGCGGCCGCCGCGTCGACGCCCACTCGCTCGACGGCTCGCCCATGCTCGCCGAGGCGCTCGCGCTCTCGCGTCCCGAGCACGTGCCCGCCGCCGACGTCGAGCTCGAGATCGATCGCACCATCCTCGACGCCGTCGACGGTCGCCGCAGCATCGCCGCGCTCGCCGCGCTGTTGCGCGCGCGCTTCGCCGCCCGTTTCGCCGACGACGAAGCCGCCGCCGCGCGCGTCGCGCGCATCCTGTCGCGCTACGCCTGATCGCGCGACGATGGCGCGCGCGCGCCGCGCCACATCGCCAGCTTCTCCAGCGCCCAGCCGCCGAGATCACGCGCGCGATCGAAGAGCAGCGGCCGCACGATTCGCGATGCCCACGGCCCGAGCTCGCCCTCGCCGCGCTGCAGCCACGGGGTCATGCGCCGCACGATCGCGCGCCGGAGCGGCGCCGCGCCGCCGACGCCGTCGACGTCGAGCCACGGCATCGCCGAGCGCAGCTGATCGCGCGCCATCGCCAGCGCCACCCGCGCGTGCCCCGCGTCGGCGAGCGCCGCCGCCCGCGTCCACAACGGCGCGCGCGCCCCCGCCGTGAGCAGCGCCGCGTCGGTCATCCACAGCGCGTTGCCGACGAACCCGTGCGTCGCCGCGTGCACGCACACGATATATAGATGATCGGCCTCGTCGGGCGCCCAGGCCGTCGCCGCGCCGAACGGCACCTCGACCGCGCGCGCCAGCACCGGCTCGACGTCGCGCGCGATGCGCAGCTCGTGCCACAGCCGATGGTGCAGCTCGATGGTGACGCCGGCGCCCAGCATCTTGACGTCGTGCGTGGCCGCGCGCGCGCGCCGGAACGACTCCGGATCGTGGCGCTTCATCCCGAGATCGCGGCACAGCTCGACGGCGCGCTCGATCTCGCCCGGCGCGCACAAGACGTCGACGTCGACCATCGAGCGCGCGCCCGGATCGCCGTAGTGCGTGCGCGCCAACAGGGCGCCCTTGAACACCACCAGCCGCAAGCCGGCCGCGCGCGCCGCCGCCACGATCGCGTCGAGCCGCTCGAGCCGCGCCAGGTTGAACGCCAGCGTCGCCAGATAGCGCGTGCGTCCCGCTCCGGCCGCGCCGCCGCCGTCGAGCGCCACCGCCGCGCGCAGCGCCACGAGCTCGGGCCGCGCCCGGAGCGGCGCCGGCAACGCGTCGAGGCGCGCCGCCGTCAGCGTCGTTCGGCACAGCTCGGTCAGCACGGACGGCAGGATACGGGAGATCCGCGGACAAAAGACGCCTACAAAACCGCTTCCGCCCCGCGAAATTGACGTAGTTTCGGTAATTTCATATAATTGGCCGAATGCCGAACTGGTCCCGAGTGCGCGAGCGGGTCGCCGTGGACCTCTTGCGCTGGACCCCCAAGGGCACGTTGTCGCGCGGAATCGGATGGGCCGCTCGCCGTCGCGTCCCGCGTCCGCTGCGGCGCGCGCTCTACGGCGGCTTCGCACGCTACGTCGGCGCCGATCTTTCGGTTCTCGAGCGTCCGCTCGACGCGTTCGAGCGCTTCGACGACTTCTTCACGCGTCCGTTGCGCGACGGCGCGCGCCCGATCGCCGAAGGCACCGGCGTCATCGCCTCGCCATGCGACGGCGTGGTGTCGGAGACCGGGATCGCCGAGGGCGGGCGGCTCATCCAGTGCAAGGGGCGCGACTACACCGTCGCCGGCCTGCTCGCCGACGCCGCCGAAGCGCGCGCCTTCGAAGGTGGCGCCTATGCGACGATCTACCTGTCGCCGCGCGACTATCACCGCATCCACAACCCCGTCGACGGCAAGGTCACCGGCTATCGCCACATTCCGGGCGCGTTCTTCCCGGTCAACCCGACGTCGGTGCGCAACGTCGCCGGACTGTTCTCGATCAACGAGCGGCTGGTCACCTATCTCGACAGCGACGTCGGGCGGGTGGCGGCGGTGGCGGTGGCGGCGACGGGCGTCGGTTGGATCACCGTGGCCTACGATCGCGACGTGCGCACGCATCGCTCGGGCGGCGCCGGGCGCCACGGCTGGGCGCAGCGCTACGCGTCGCCGCGGCCGTTGGCGCGCGGCGCCGAGCTCGGCATGTTCCACCTCGGCTCGACGGTGATCCTGCTGTTCGAGCCACGCCGGGTGCGCCTCGATCTCGCGAGCGGGCAGACGCTGCGCGTGGGCGAGCGCATCGGTAGCCTCGCCAACCGGCAGCGGGAGTTCGCGGCCTAGTGGCTGAAAAGGATCAAGGC
>DASXOU010000548.1:0-5381 GCA_036494045.1 Polyangia bacterium
ACGCGCGAGCCGCTCATCACCGGCGTGAGCGCGTTTCTCGCGTTCGTGCCGTGGCTGTGGCGCGCGTTCGCCCGCGCCGCGTATCGCGCAAAGTGCGACGACATCGCCGTGCACGTGCGCGGCGAGGCGCTGCCCTACAAGACGATCAAGGAGCTGCGCGTCGAGCGCACGCGCCGGCGCACCACGCTGCACCTCGTACGCTCCGAGGACATCCAGCTCGCGCTCGTCCTGTGGGACGCGTACGCCGGCCGCTTGCAGCCGTTCGACGTGCTCGAGGATCGTCTGGCCGCGCACGGCCTCACGTTCGACGCCACGCCCTGAGCTAGACGTTGCGCCAGACCTTGGCCAGATGCGCGCGCAGCGCCTTTTCGTCCGACGAGATGAGCTCGGTCGAGGCCACGCCGCTCGTCTTCGAGGTGCGCGCGTGCTGCAAGGAGACGACGGCGCTCGTGGTCCACACCGCGCTGCCGCGGAAGTTGGGCTGCGCGTCGCTGTACACCTTGGCCATGCCGAACAGCTCGGCGACGTCGGGCGAGAGCGGCTGCATCGCGCGGATGTCGCACAGCACCTTGTAGTCGGCGCCGGTGAACGCATCGATGGTGGCGTTGTGCGCCACGACGAACTTCCGCATCGACTCGAGGTTGACGCGCCCGCGCACGGTGAGCCGGAGCAGCCCCGGCTCGCTCACGCTATCGACTTCCCAGCCTTCGCCCCGGAAGCGCTGTCCCGCCATGTCGGCCCCTGCGCTATTGTGCCAGTGGATTCGGCTGATCGTGCGACGTCGTCGGCCGCGGCGCGCTCTTGCCCGGCTCGAGCGGCTGCGTCGGCTTGGCGTGCGTCTCTTGCGCCACGCGCGGCTCGCGCCGCTCGACCACGATCGTTTGCTGCGACTGCACCTGCGTCGACTCGCGCGCGACGACGGTGACGACGTTCGCGCCCGGCCACAGCGGAATGTCGGTGTCGAACGACTCCACCGCCTGGTTCGGCGCCTTGCGATTCGATCGATAGAAGACCTTGCGCCGATCGATCTTGGCCTGCCGGTTCGACACGAACACGAACATGTCGGCGACCTTGTGCTCGTCCTTCGCCGTCGACGACAAGTGGAACGTCGGCGCATCGACGAGCGGCGCACCCGCTTTGACGTCGAGTCGCGGCGGCGAGACCTGCCACGCCTGCGTCCAGGCGACCTTCGCCGACGGCGCGCCTTCGCCCTTTTGTGCCGCCGTCTTGGCGATGAACCCCGGCCGCCCGTCGAGCTCGACGCGCCAATAGTCGCCCGACGTGCCCGTCAACTTGAACGCCGCGCCCTTGTCGGCGGTGCCGATCAGCGGCGCGTCTTTGTCCGCGCCACCATAGATCTGCGTCGCCGCCGTGCTCGCCGTCACCACGCCGCTCGCGCTCTCGGTCGGCTTGGCGCTGCCCGCAATTGGGAACGACAGCTTGTCGGTCACGAACTCGTGCAGCGTCTGGTCGTACACCGTCAGCTCCACCTTCGCTTCGTTGGCCCGATACTCGGGCCGCACGTCGAACGTGAAGTCGATCGTCTTCGACTCGCCCGGCCCGATGCCGTCGAGATCGAAGCGCCCCTTGTTGATGAACACGCCCTCGTCCGACAGATTGCGCAGCTGCGCCGTGGTGTCGATCGCCTTGCCCACGCCCGAGTTCTTCACGGTCACGTGCAGCCGCACCGACTCGCCGCGCTCGATGAGCCCGTCGCCGTTGCCCTTGATGTCGTCGATGACCTGGTACGCGTAGGAATAGATCGGCCGCAGCGGCCCATCCACGCGCACCAGCAGCTCGTTGCTATCCAGCGCCGTCTTGGCGCCGTGCTCCTCGTTGACCTCGAGCCGAAGCGGATCGATGCGCGTCAGCGAATCCTTCGGCATCTTCACCGGCACCGTGAACGAGCGCGTCTCGCCCGGCTTGATGCGCCCGAACACCAGCTCGCGCCCATCGAAGAACGGATCGTCGCCCTTGAGCGTCGCGCGCACCTGCCCGGCCATGCCCGGACCCTTGTTCGTGATCTTGGCGGTGAACTTGATGGTTTCGCCGGCCGCGACCTCGTTCTGCGGGCGATCGGTCGAGACCGTGCCCACCAGCGTCGGCGCCGGACCGGCGCCCACCGGCGTCCAATCGATGCCGAGCTTCTTCAAGGAGTCGACGATGCGCGCCTGCTCCTCGGCCAGCTTCTTGTCGAAGAACGGCTTCGACGACGACAGCACCTCGCGCCGCTTCCAGCCCTTGGCCTGCGACACCAGGTCGCGCGCGAAGTCGACTTCGTAATCCTCGACGAGCGCATCGGGATCGGTCGGGTTCTCGTCTTCCTCGTCCTGATCGATCGCCGGCCCGTCATCGTCGTCGTCGGCCTGGCGCGGATCGTCGCGCAGCGGCGTCTTCACCGCCTTCTTCGCCGTCGCCTTCGGCGTCTCCAGCGCCAGGTACTTGAAGGTCTCGAACGGCTTGTCGCCGCTGTGGATGAACGTCGACTTCAAGTGCTGCTCGAGATCGGCCTCGTGCATGCCCTTGAGCTCGCGGAACAGCCACACGCCCTTGTCCTTGTCGATGACCACCTTGTCGAGCTCGACGTCGGGCGTGATGCCGACCGACTGGATCGACACGTCGCCGGGCGTCAGGTACTGCGCGATGGTCAGCTTGAGCGCCGAGCCGTCGTCGTTGTCGTAGAGCACCTGCACCGAGCCCTTGCCGAACGTCTTCTGCCCGATGATGACCGCGCGATCGAGGTTCTTGAGCGCGCCCGCCACGATCTCCGACGCCGACGCCGAGCCGCCGTTGACCAGGACCGCCATCGGAACGTGCGGCTGCGTGCCCGGCGTCGCGCGCTTCTCCTCGCGCTGCTTGTTGGCGTAGCCGACCGTCGTCACGATCGTTCCCGTGTCGACGAACTCGTCGGCCACCTTGATCGCCTGATCGAGGAGCCCGCCCGGGTTGTTGCGCAGGTCGACGATGATCGCTTTGAGCCCCTTGCCCTTCAGATCGTCGAGCGCTTTACGCAGCTCCTCGTCGGTGTTGCCGGCGAAGTTGCCGTGCAGCTTGATGAGCCCGACGTTGCCCTTGAGCATCTTGTAATCGACCGTGTGCGTCGACACGATGGCGCGCGTCAGCACGATCTTGCGCGCCGCCGCGTTCGCCTCGGTTGCCTTGCGCACCCAGATGGTGACCTTGGTGTCCGGCTCGCCGCGCAGGCGCGACACCGCATCATTAATGAGCATGTTGGCCGTCGACTCGTTGTCGATGCGGATGATGCGATCGCCCGCCTTGATCCCCGCCTTCGACGCCGGCGTATCGGGATACGGCTTGATGACCGTGAGCTCGCCCTTGCGCAGGCCGATCAAGATGCCGAGCCCGCCGAACGAGCCGCGCGTGGTCAGCTTCATCTCGGTATAGGTCTGCGGATCGAGCAGCATCGAGTGCGGATCGAGCGTCGACAGCATGCCGTTGGTCGCCGCGTACTCGGTGTTGCGCACGGTTTCCTGATCGGTCCCCGGCGGCAGGTTCTGCGCGATGAAGCGGAAGATCTCCTTCATCTTCATCGACAGCGCCCACGGCGAGTCGACCTTGTCGATGTCGAACTCCTGCTGCGCGGTGTCGACGCGGACGACGAGCTTGTCGTTGCCCTTCGGCTCGACGATGACCTCGGCGACCGACTTTTGCACCTGGTCGAGCGCCATCTTCAACATCTCTTTGGGATCGACGCGCGTCGGATCGACGTAGGCGTCGTTCACGCGCATGAGCGTGTTGTTGAAGATGCGCAGCGCCGCGAGATCATATGGGCGCTTGTCTTCCTTCTGCGCCGCGCGCAACGGCTCGCCGGCGCCGACGTCGACGTGGCCATGCGGTGCGCGCCGGATCGTGATGCACAGCGCCAACACCAGGGCCACGAGAACGAGAATCGGCTTGAAATAACGACGCATGAACGGCTGGGGGCCGCTTGCCTGCTCGAATAGGTCCATCGACATCATTATACGCTGCGAAAACACCACAGCCACCGCAGAAGTTCGCGCGCGAACGATCAGCGTGAAACGAGCAGCGCCGAGGCTACGACCGCGACGAGCATGGCGTCGTACAGCAGTGATTCCGCGGCGAGAACGCCGACTGCGCCGCGATCGTTCGCCGCCGGCGTCGGCGCGCCCTCGCGATAGGGATGCGCCGATTGCCGATTTGTCAACGTCGCGCGCCGCGGTCGCAGCTGCGCGATCCATGAGCACGCGTCGACGAGCGCGAGCATCATGAGCGCGCTCGCGCACGATTGCGAGAGCGGCGCTTCGGCCGGATGCGACCACGGGTTGGCCACCCCCGGCACCACCAGCGCCGCCAGCGAGCTCGTCGACAACGCCAAAAGCCACACGCGCCGCTTGGCCGCACGCGCGAGGAACGATCGCGCGGGCAGGCGCATCGCGCGACGCGCGCCGTCGGTGATGAGCACCAAGGGCGGCAGCGCGAACAGGCCGAAGCCGATGCCGGCCACGACTCCGACCGCGGCGCCATCGAAGCTGTCGATGCTCCAGCCGACGGTCGCGCCCGTCGCCGCGCCGACGAACGGCGACATCACCGCCACCTGCCAGTCGCCCACGCGCGGCAGCGCGCCCGACACCAGCGCGCCGAACAGGCCGAGCACCAGCGCCATGATTGCCGCCGAGGCGAACGGCGCCGGCAGCTGCGCACCGACGGCGGCGCCGATGAGCGCGAACGGCCAGGCCAGCTGCAACGAGCGCGGCGTCGGCAGGCTCATACAGTGAAGATGGGCGCGCCGAACGGGATGTCTACTCGCGCTCTACCGTAAAACGGAAGCGCCGCTCGAACACTTCCTCGGCGAGATCGCGCTTTCGGCGCGCGCCCCACACCTCGAGCTCCGCCTCCGACGCCGCCGACAGCGTGACCTCGACCGACTTGTCGCCGATGCGGCAACGCACTCCGCGCACCAGCTGCGCATAGCCGCGGTCGAGCCCGTCGGCGAGCCGCAGCATCGCGGCCAGGACCTGCACCTTGTGCTTGCCGGCGGCGGGCAGCGCGCCGAAGCCGGGATGGCTGTCCTTGGGCGTCGCCTTGCGGTGGTAGCGCACGGTCTGCGCCAGCGTCTGGATCTCGTCGGCGGTGAAGCCCTGCAGATCGGCGTTCTCGATGAGGTAGGCCGAGTGCTTGTGATGCTTCGACGGCGCGATGTGAAACCCGATGTCGTGCAGCAGAGCCGCGAACTCGAGCAGCTCGCCGTCGGCGTTCGCCAGATCGTGCAGCGGGCGCAAGCCGCGGAACAGATCGAGCGCCAGGCGCGCCACGTGCTCGGCGTGCGGCTGGTTGGCGTTGCAGCGGCGCGACAAGCGAACCACGCTGCGGCGCCGCAGATCGGGATACTCGTCGATGAG
>DASXOU010000549.1:0-6549 GCA_036494045.1 Polyangia bacterium
AAGGGCGTCACGCCCGAGGCGGCGATGGCGCAGACGACGTCGCGCCCGTCGAGCCCGAGGCGCTGCAGCCGCTCGGCCGCTTGCTGCGGGCGATCCTCGGCGCCTTCGACCGAGCGGCTGAGCGCGCGTGATCCGCCGGCGACGACGGCGATGACTTGATCGGGCGACGAGCCGAACGTCGGCGGCAGCTCGGCGGCGTCGAGCGCACCGAGCCGCCCGCTGGTTCCCGCGCCGACGTAGAACAGCCGCCCGCCGGCGCGCAACGCCGCCGCTACGCGATCGGCCGCTTGCGCGATCTGCTTCCGCGCCGCGAACGCGGCCTGTTGCGCGCGCCGCTCCTCGCCGACCAGCAGCGACACCAGCGCCTCCGACGACAGCGCCTCGAGCGCGCCCGACTTCGGATGCGCCGCTTCGGTGGCGAGCCGCGCGTAGTCGGGGCGCGCGCGCCTGGGCGAACGCGACGCCACTGCTACTTCCTCAGGCCGAGCACGTCCTGCATGTCGTAGAGGCCGGGATCGCGATCGCGCAGCCACTCGGCCGCGCGCACGGCGCCGCGCGCGAAGGTCTCGCGAGAGGAGGCGCGATGCGTGATCTCGAGCCGCTCGCCGAGCCCGCAGAAGTAGGCCGTGTGCTCGCCGACGATGTCGCCGCCGCGCACGGCGTGGATGCCGATCTCTTCGCCGGTGCGCGCGCCCACCTGGCCCTCGCGGCCGTGACGCGCGACCTTGCCGAGATCGCGCTCGAGCGCCTCGGCGACCAGCGACGCCATCGACAGCGCGGTGCCCGACGGCGCGTCCTTCTTGTGCCGATGGTGGAGCTCGACGATCTCGACGTCGTAGTCGTGGCCGAGCGCGCGCGCCGCTTGCGCGATGAGCCCGAAGAGCACGTTGACGCCGAGCGACATGTTGGCCGAGAGCACGATCGGAATGCGCTCGGACGCCTGCCAGACCGCGCGCTTCTCCGCCTCGCCGAGGCCGGTGGTGCCGATGACGACCGCGACCTCGTGCTCGGCCGCGCGCGACACCGTCCACGCCGTCGCCGCCGGCGCCGTGAAGTCGATGATGACGTTGGCGTTGGTGAGCGCCTCGTCGAGCTCCGAGCGGATCGGCACGCCGAGCGGTCCCAGGCCGGCGACGATGCCCGCGTCCTGCCCGAGCTGCGCCGAGCCCGGGCGCTCGATGGCGGCGACCAGCTGCACCGCCGGCGTCTCCGACAGCACCTTCAGGATCATGCGCCCCATCTTGCCGGCCGCGCCGGGCACGGCCACGCGCACGCGCGCCTGCTCGCTCATCGCCCGCTCATTTCACGAGGCCGAGCTGCTGCATGACGACGCGCAGCTTCTGCTTGCCCGGCTCCGACATCGGGTGATGCGGCAGCCGCAGCTCGGGCGAGATCTTGCCCATGATGCCGAGCGCGGTCTTGGCGGGAATCGGGCTCGCCTCGGAGAAGAGCGCCTCGGCCAGCGGCAACGAATCATAGTGGAGCTTCTTCGCGCGCGCGGCGTCGCCGGCGGCATGCGCGTCCCAGGCGTCGGCGACGAGGCGCGGCGCCACGTTCGACACCACCGAGATGCAGCCGCGCGCGCCCACGCAATAGAGCGGATAGTTGATCGCGTCCTCGCCCGACAGGATCGCGAGCCGATCGCCGGTGCGCGCGAAGATCTGCTGCGTGCGCTGCACCGAGCCGTGCGCCTCCTTGACCGCGACCACCGACGGTAGGTCAGCGAGCCGCGCGATCGTCTCGGGTAAAAGATCGCAGCCGGTGCGCGCCGGAACATTGTAGAGGACGAGCGGCAGCGGCACCGCCTCGGCGATGGCGCGGAAGTGCAAGTACAACCCTTCTTGCGAGGGCCGGTTGTAATACGGCGTGATCTGCAGGAGCGCGTCGGCGCCGGCTTCGCGCGCGTCCTTGGAGAGCGCGATCGCCTCGGCCGTCGAGTTCGAGCCGGCGCCGGCGATCACCGGCACGCGCTTTTTCGCGGCCTTGACCACGCGACGGATCACCTTGCCGTGCTCTTCGTGGGTCAGCGTCGCCGACTCGCCGGTGGTGCCGCACGGCACCAGCGCGTCGATGCCCTCGCCAATCTGCCACTCGACCAGCGCCTCCAGCGCCGCTTCGTCAACTTGCCCGTCGCGCATCGGCGTGACGAGCGCCGTCATCGCGCCCACGAACATGGGCCGACGCTAACACGAAACTCAGGCGGCGTTGGGCGTGATGACGGCGGTGAGCAGGCGCGCGAGATCGTGCCAGTCGATCGGCTTCGACACGAGCCCGTCGAAGCCGGCTTGCACGAGCAGCGGACCCGAGTCGCGCTGGCCGAGCGCGGTGCACGCGAGCACCGGCACCTCCGACGTCTCCGGCTCGTTGCGCAGCGTCTCCAGGATCTCGAGCCCGTCGCAGCCGGGCAACAGGATGTCGAGCAGGATCACGTCCGGCGGATTGGCGACCGCGCGCGCGACCGCTTCGCCGGCGGCGCGCGCGCACTCGACCACGAAGCCCGAGCCTTCCAAGATCTCCTTGGTCAGCTCGAGGAAATCTTCTTCGTCATCGACCAAAAGCACGCGCGGTGGTCGCGCCAGCCGCGGCGTCGGCGGAAGATCCGTCCATTCCACAGCAGTGGTTGCGTCGGCCATCGGGCCATTTGTGTGCACGCACCGTGCCGACCGCGGCACGCGCTCGTCGGCGGTGCCTCTGTCGCGATGTGCACAGTCCCGGCAACAGGTGACAAGCAGATGTGCACAGGCTGCGCGCGCGTGCGAGCGGCCCGGAATCGATCATAATCGCGCCGTGGCGACGGCGCGCGTGTTCCTCTTGTCACCCGCTCATCTCGGCGGCGAGCGCGCGCGCATCCTTCTGCGCGACGAAGCCGCGTTCGATCTGGCGACGCGCGTGCGCGCGCAGGCCGGTGCGCCCGTCGGCGAGATCTTCGCGTTTCTGAGCGGGCTCTATTTTCGCGGCAAGCTCGCCTACGTCTCGGCGTTCGCCGCCGCGCCGCATCCCGAAGTGGCGCCGGCCTACGTGATCACCTCGAACCGCGGGCTGTGCACCGTCGACGCGCGCTTCAACCGGCGGCAGCTCGCCGCGCTCGGCAGCGTCGACATTGACGAGCGCAACGACGCCTATCGCAAGCCCCTCGTGCGCGACGCGAAGAAGCTGGCGCGGAAGATCGGCGCCGCCGAGGTCGTGCTGCTCGGCTCGATCGCGTCGACCAAATACACCGCGGTGCTCGACGAGATCTTCGGCGCGCGCCTGGTCAGCCCCGTCGACTTCGTCGGGCGCGGCGACATGTCGCGCGGATCGATCATGCTCAAAGCGGCGCGCGCCGGCGTCGAGCTGCCCTATGCCGCCGTGCGCGAGCTCGCCGGTGCTAAGCTGAAGTCGTGTCGCGCGCGCTCGTCGTAACGCTACTTTGCGTGCTGTTCGCCGGCTCGACGGCGGCGCTGGTCCTCGGCATCGACGAGGCGCGGCTGGCCCGCATCCAACGTCGCAGCGACTATGCCGCCGAGGAGGTGACGCCGTCGACGCGCGGCTGGGTCGCCGTCTTCGGCTGCGTGCGCCACGATCTCGCGGTCGCCACCACCCGCGCCGGTGAGGTCTACATGCTCGGCGCGACCGCGAGCGGTGCCAGCGACGAAGATCGCGTGTTCACGCCGTTGTCGGCGCGCGACGACTGCGCCGAAGGCACGGCGCCGAAGCAGATCTACGCGCTCGTCGAAGACGACGACGCGCTCGGCAACACCATCGGCCGCGTCTACAAGAGCCGCGTCGCGCCGCCGCCGGTGCCGGCGTTCGTGGAGGGCGTCATCGGCTACGGCGCTGGCTCGACGACGCTGGCCAAACGGGCCGCCGCCGCGCTGCACCTCGATCTCGCCGTCACGCCCCTTTTGGCCAAAGGGCGCCATCCCGGCGTCCTGTGGGTCGCGCTCGTGACCGCGGCCGCGGGCCTCCACGGCTACGCGCTCATCCTCGTCGTCTTCTTCTGGTCACGCCGGCGCGCCCGCCGCGCCGAGGTGCGCCGCAACTTCAGCGACGAGGAAAACGCCTTCCTCGACGAGGATGGTCAGCAGTAAACGCGGTAGTCGATCGCAGGAAAAATATTATCCCGCGTCTCGAGATCGGCGAGCCACTCGGCGTTGATCCAGCCGGCGGTGAGCTCGCGATCGATGCGGCGGAAGCGCGCCAGGTGCGTCTTGACGCGATCGCAGGCGTACTTGACCGCCGTGCCGGTCTTCATGATGAAGGCCCAGTCGCTCGACTGCGCCAGCAAGAGCTCGCGCGACGCCTGATTGAGCGCGCGCCGCGTGATGTCGTCGGAGCCGTCCTTCCAGCGACGGGCGAGCTCGTGCATGCGCGCCTCGGCGCGGTGCACGTGGCGATAGACCCAATCGTTCGATCCATCGACCCACACGCTCGAGTAGCCGCCGTCGCCCCATGACGACGGCGACGGATCGGCGACGGCGTTGACCGTGTTGTCCTCGAGATAATCGGCGCAGGTCCCGAGCCGCACCGTCGACTGATCGAACGCGATCTTGCGCGCGAGAAAATCGAGGAACCACGGCCCTTCGAACCACCAGTGGCCGTAGAGCTCGGCGTCGTAGGGCGACACGACGAGCGGCCGGCGATCCATGTTGCCCGCGAGGTGCTCGATCTGCTTTTCGCGGTTGAACATGAAGTTGCCGGCGTGCTCGGCGGCGCGCTCGAGCGCGAGATACGGATCGTAGGGCTGCTTGTGCGCGAGATCGACGTCGCTGCCGGTGACGCGGAAATACTTGAAGCCGGTGTGCAGCCGAATGCCGTCGGGATGGATGTACGGCCCGATGTAGTCGAGCGGCAGATCGAAGCCGATGTCGCGGTAGAAGTCGCGATAGATGCCGTCGCCGGGATAGCCTTCCTTGGCGCTCCACACCTGCTTCGACGACTCGAGGTCGCGCCCGAACGCGGCCACGCCGGTCTTGCAGAACACCGGCGCGTGGATGCCGAGCGGCGGCTGCGGCTTGGCGTTGACCAGCCCGTGCGCGTCGACGAAAAAGTAGCGCAGCCCGCACTCGGCGAGCAGCGCGTCGAGCCCTTCGACGTAGCCGCACTCGGGCAGCCAGATGCCGCGCGGCCAGCGGCCGAACATCTGCTGATAGCTCTCGCACGCGACCTGGACCTGCGCGCGGCGCGCTTGCTGCTCGCGGATGACCGGCATGTAGCCGTGCGTGGCGCCGACGGTGATGATCTCGAGGAAGCCGTCGTCCTGCAGCGCGCGGAAGGCGCCGACCAGATCGCCGCGCAGCTCGTCGTAGAGCGCCTTCAAGCGCCCGAAGCGCTCGGCGTAGAAGCGCGCGATGCGGTTGAACGTCGGATCGCCGGCGGTGCGGCGCTCTTCGGCGGCGCCGAGGCGGAGCAGCCGATCGAGATACTGCGCGGTGCGCGTCTTCAGGAGATCGTCGCGCAGCATCGTGCACAACGGCGGCGACAAGGAGATCGTCAGGCGCCAGGGCACGCCGTCGCGCACGAGGCCGCGGAAGACGTCGAGGAGCGGCAGGTAGGTGGCGACCGTGGCCTCGTAGAGCCAGTTCTCCTCGAGGTGATAGCGATGCTCGGGGTGACGGATGAAGGGCAGGTGCGCGTGCAGCACCAGCGCCAGATCGCCGGAGGCGGCCATCACTTGGCTCCGGGGCGTTTTCCCGTCGGGGACGAGCTGCCCCCAAAAGGAGCGCCGGGGAAGCCGCGGCGGCCGGCCGACGGCGAGGTGCCGCGCGCTTCGTCGCCGACGTCGCTCGAGCGGATGCCGCGCTCGTCGTGTCCGGCGCCGCGGCGCACGATCACCAGCGGCTCGCGCTGGCGGCCGCGCCCGCGCGCCGGAACCACTTCCATCCACTCGACGGTGCCCGGCTGCGGCTCGGCCGGCGGCACGCGCACCAGCGACGAGTGCGCGATGGGCGCGAAGTAGCCCTCCTTCGACAGGAGGCCGACTGCGACGCGCAGGTGCGCGCCCGACTTCGGCGACTGCAAGTAGCGCCGCCCGTGGTTCCACGGCAGCTCGACGTCGTCGATCTGGCGGTCGACGCCTTCGGAGCCTGGCATCGTGGTGAACATGCGCATCACGAGGTGCGCCGAGTCGGCCGACGCGCCCAGCTGCGCGCGCGCCGAGGCCAGGCCGCCGTCGGTGACCTCCCAGTACGCGAAGACCCAGAAGGGATCCTTGAAGAGCACCTCGCACTCGTCGACGCCGTAGGTCTCGGGCAGCTCCTCGAAGTCGAGCATGCCGATCGGCTCGCCGGCAGAGGGCGGCGCGGCGTGCGGATGCACGGTCGCCGACGGCACGCCGAAGCCGTTGGCCGGATGGGTCCGCGGTGCCGGTTTCTCGGGAGGCGCGTCGCTGGCGACAACCGATTTGACGACTTCGACGGCGTGGGCGATCGCATCCTTCGTGCGCTCGACGACGCTCTTCGGCGCCAGCAGATCGATCAGCTCCGCCTTGCCGAGGTTGCGCGCGCCCTCGACGCCGCGCTCGGCCGCGAGCAGGCGCAGCGCTTCGAGCTTCAACTTGCCGAGCTCGTC
>DASXOU010000550.1:0-5734 GCA_036494045.1 Polyangia bacterium
CGCCTCGAGCGTCACCGAGAATACCTTCACGCCGGTAAACTGCTCAGCATCCCCCATATCACGGTGTGGTATCTCATCGCTCCTGGGCCAGGAAGTACGGCAGATACGGTAAATCACCGATAGCTGCGAGGTTGATCACCCGATGGCGGGGCGCGCGGGCGCACTACTTTCTGCCGTCGGAGGCTGCCCCTTGGATCCCGTCGCCACCGGCCTCGAAGCCGACCGCCAGCTCCTCGCCGACGTCCTCATGCAGGCGCGCTTCGTCGTCGAGCAGCGCTGGCTCGAAAGCATCGCGCCGCATCTCAGACATCACCAGATCGACGCGCCCGAGCTGCGCGACTCGGTGCCCGATTACATCGTCGCGCTGGCGGTGGCGCTGCGCCACGAGCGCGACCTGTCGCTGGAGAACCGCGGCGGCGCCGAGTGGGCGCAGATCGCGCGCCATCACGCGGTCACGCGCGTGCGTCACGGCTTCGACGTCGACGAGGTGGTGCGCGAGTTCTTGATCCTGCGCCGCGAAATCGTCGCCGTCATGTCGGAGCGCCTCACGCTCACCGTCGCGCAGGTGGAGCTGGTCACGCAGCTCATCGGCGGCGCGCTCGCCGCGGCGGTGCGCAGCTACGTCGAGTCGCGCGACTTCGAGAGCCGGCGGCGGCAGGCGCAGCACATCGGCTTTCTCACGCACGAGCTGCGCAACCCGCTCGGCGCGGCGACGGCGGCGCTCGCCGTGATCGAGACGATCGACGCGGCGCGGACGGCGCTGGCGCAGCCGCTGCAAATCCTCGCGCGCAACCTGCGCCGGCTGCGCGAGCTGATCGATCAGACGCTCTTGGCGCAACGGCTCGAGGCGCACGCGGTCGAGTGCACGCCGCGTCCGATGACGATCGGCGCGCTGTTCGAGGAGGCGCTCGACGGCGCGCGCGCGACCGCGCGCCAAAAGGGCGTCGAGCTGGTGGTCACGTTCGATCCCGAGATCGTGCTCGCAGTCGATCGCAAGCTCGCGCTCTCGGCGCTGCAGAACGTGGTCGACAACGCGGCCAAGTACACCGATCACGGACGAATCGACGTCTCCGTCGAAGTGATGGCGGAGGAGGTCGTGATTCACGTGCGCGACGAATGCGACGGCTTGTCCAAGGAGGAGCTCGCCACCATCTTCGAGCCGTTCGAGCGCGGGCACCAGGGCAAGAGCGGCACCGGGCTCGGCCTGGCGATCGCGCGCCGCGCCGTCGAGGCGCACGGCCGCACCATCCACGCCGAATCGGTCGACGAGATCGGCTGCCACTTCTGGTTCGCGCTGCCGCGCGCGCGCCACTGAGCGCCGCACGACGGCACGTGGCGCTCTTCTATGACGTCGCGGGGGCGAGCGGCTTGTCGGCGTCGGCGGGCGGCGTCGCCTCGGACGGCTTTGGCTTCGGTGGCGCGAGCACGACGTTGAGCTCGAGCACTTCGCAGCCGCCCGACTTGTCGACGTTGACCGAGACCTGCCCGAGATCGATGAGCTCGTATTTCGCGATCACCTGCAACAGCTCCTGCTGCAGCTGCGGCAGATAATCGATCGCCGCCGGACGCGTCGCGGTGCGCTCGCGCGCGACGATGATCTGCAGCCGATCCTTGGCAACCGTGGCGCTCTTCGTCGACCGCTTGAAGTAATCGAGGAAACCCATGTGTGCACCTCGCCTGTGGTCGGCTAGCCGAAGATGCGCTTCAAGAAGCCGCGTTTTTCCTGCTCGATGAACCGATGCGGCCGTTCCTCGCCGAGGAAGCGGTACACGACATCCGTATATGCCTGCGCGACCTCGGTCAGCTCGTCGAGGATCACGGGCGCGCCCTTGTTCGACGCCTGCAAGACCGCCTTCGACTCGGGTATGACGCCGAGGAACGGGATGCCGAGGATCTCGAGCACGTCGCCGACCGAGAGCATCTCGCCGCGCGCCACTTGCGCCGGCGAATAACGCGTGAGTAGGAGATGCGTCTTGATCGGCTCGGCGCCCTGCTCGGCGCGGATCGTCTTCGCCGCCAGCAGGCCGAGCACCCGATCCGAGTCGCGCACCGACGAGACCTCGGGATTGGTGACGACGATCGCCTCGTCGGCGAAGTACATCGCCATCTGCGCGCCGCGCTCGATGCCCGCCGGCGAATCGCAGATGATGTACTCGAAGCCGAGCTGCTTCAGATCCTCGAGCACGCGGCCCACGCCCTCGGGATCGAGCGCGTCCTTGTCGCGCGTCTGCGACGCCGGGAGCATGTAGAGGTTCTCGATGTGCTTGTCGCGGATGATCGCCTGCTGCAGCTTGGCTTCACCCTTGATGACGTTGACGAGATCGTAGATGACCCGGCGCTCGACGCCCATGATGAGGTCGAGGTTGCGCAGGCCGACGTCGAAGTCGATGGCGATGGTCTTCTTGCCGAGCATCGCGATGCCGGTGGCGATGTTGGCGCTGGTCGTGGTTTTTCCGACACCGCCCTTGCCTGAGGTGACGACGACGATTTTGGACACGGAGGGCCTCCTGTCGGCGGATCAAACGTCCCGCGAGTCCAATAAGCGGCAGGCCCGGCGAGCAAGCAAATTTTTACGCGATTTTTTTACAGCGAGGCGACGCGGACGGTGCCGTGCTCGACGAAGATCTGGGCCGACTTGCCGCGCAGCTTCTCCGGGATCTCGTCGGCGGAGAGGAACTCGCCACCGACCGAGACCAGCTCGGCCTCGAGGCTCGAGCAGAAGACGCGGGCGTCCGAGCGGCCGTGCGCGCCGGCGAGCGCGCGCCCCATGAGGCGGCCGTAGACGTGGATGTGACCGTCGGCGATCACTTGCGCGCCGGGGTTCACCGCGGCCATGACGACGAGGTCGGTGCCGGCGGCGTAGACCACCTGGCCGCCCCGGACCGGCGACGTGATCGTCAGGGTCGGCGGCGGCGGCTCGGCACGCGCGGCCGGCGACGGCGCCGCTGCGGGCGTCGGAGCCGGTGCCTGCGCGACCGGCGGCGGCGACGGTGCGGCTTGCATTTGCGGCGCGCTGCTGTTGGCGCGGGCGCCGCGCGTGCGGCCGAAGCCGAGCTGCAAGATCGCGAGGTCGTGCTCGACGGCGAGCGCGACGCGATCGGCGGGCAGGTGCGCGATGCCGACGGGCATGAGCTTGCACGCGCGCAGCCGCGCCACGAGGCCCGACAGCGACAGCGACTCGAGCTCGCTCTCGACGTCGGCGACGTCGATGACGATGGGCGCGTTCAGGAACATCTGCGGCGCCTGGGCGATGCGCGCGCGCAGCTCGGTCTCGATGGCGTCGAGCGCCGTCGAGCAGAGGCAGAGCACCGTCACCGGCGCGATCGTTCCCTTGATCTCGAACGCGGGTCGACCCGAGAGCCGTTGCGCAACGACAGCCATGGGAACGCATGTTCGCGCTTTGGCGGCCGCGTGCAACTTTCCGGATCTCAGGGCGCGCCGACGACGCCGCTGACGTCGTCGCTGACGAGCTTCTGCCGCGCGTCGGTGGCGCCGACGGCGGAGGTGACGTTGGTGAAGGTCACGCCGGCGACGTGGCGCAGGTAATATCCCCACGCCGGCAAATCGCCGAACATATTGGATTCGGGATATTGATTCGGCATCGCTTCGGGCGGGCTGGCCGGAACGGTGCCGAGGCCGCCGTCGAACGTGACCGCGACATTGGTGAACGACAAATTGGTAATCGGATAGGTGACACCGTTGAATATATGGCCGGTAATCAACGATCCTTGGTGCGGCGAATTGCCCCAGGACGCCGTGGAGCCGCTGATATCGGTGAACGAGACGTTGTCGATGCTGCCGAGCTTCGGCACGTCACCGACGGGCGCGGTGGTCGATTGCTGCGCGAGGTACACGAAGAAGGCGTCCCCGGTATTGGCAAACTCGATTCGTTTGAACGCGACGGCGCTGATATCCGAGCCCTGCCGCGATTCCACGGCCATGGCCGCATATTGCACGTCTTTGACGTACGAATCCTGAATCGTGATGTTCTTGAGCGCGCCGTAGGTCGCGGTGCCGAACTTGATTCCATTCGAGCCGCCGCTGGTTCCATATCCGCCGAATATCGAGTTTTTGACGATCAGGGTATCGATCCCGCGGCGCACCCCGCTCTTGAGGCACATGGCGTCGTCGCCGGCGCGCACCGCGCACTCGGTCACGGTGACGTCGGTGCCGTCGACGATGTCGATGCCGTCGTGGGTGATGTTGTCGCTCTGCACGTTCATGTTGCTGATGAGGACGTGGTCCGATTCCATGCTCACGAGCGTCCAGACGGCGCTCTTCATCAAATATAGATTCCGAACCGTGAGCTGATTACCGAGGACGGCCCAGATGATCATGGGGCGCGTCGCTTCGACGCCGGAGAACGAATCGCCCTGTCCGTCGATGACGCCGCCGCCGTCGAGGGTGAGGCCGGTCGTCTGGGGCGCATAGAGGAGCGCGCGCTGGCAATTGCCGAGCTGGGTATTTCCGGTATTCGGCGTCTGCGCGGGATAATCGGCGACGTCGGTGCTGCCGCGCAGCGTCGCCGACGGATCGATGAACACGGTCATGTTGCTGTGGAGCGTGAGCGTGCCGCTCAAGTAGGTGCCGCCCGTCAGGAGCACCGAGCCGCCGGTGCCGCCGGCGGCGTCGATCGCCTTCTGCAATGCGACGGTGTCCTTGGTGGCGCCGTCGCCGGTGGCGCCGTAATCGCGGGCGTCGAACACCGGCGCCGGCGGCGTGCCGATGTAATCGGCCTCGTTGTAGACCTTGACGTTGTCGACGAAGAGCGTGCCGACGTTGGCGCCGTCCATGTAGAAGCGCACGCTGCCGAGCGACGCCGCGACGGTGCGCACCGCCTGCGCGACCTCGACGCGCACGCCGTCGACGAACAGATCGAACGTGCCTTTGTTGGTATCGACGACCACGCGCACTCGATACCAGACGCCGGCGGCGAACGCTTGCACCGTCGCGGTGGTGGCGCCCACGTGGGCGATGATGTTGCCGTCCTGAAAGGCGATCGACGCGACCGCATTTCCGCTGGCGTCGTAGACGTAGGGGATCGCCTTGAAGCCGGCGGTCTCGGCGGCTTTGACCTTGGCTTCGAAGACGACGCGGCCCGATTGCGACGGAATCGCCGCGCTCAAGCTGGCCACGCCGGTCGCGTTCGGTTTTTGGAGCGCGACGCTCTTGTCGGCGGCGAACGGCACCTCGACGACGTCGACGCTGGCGCCGTCGGTGGCATCGACGGTCCACGGCGCGCCGCTCGGCGGCGACGCGGTCGCCATGGCGTTGAAGGTTTCGTAGAGCACGTAAGCGCCGAAGGTGCGCGTCGCGAGATCGGCTGGCGCGAGATCGGTGGCGAGATCGTCGGCGCCCAAGTCGCTACCGCCGTCGGGATCGCCGCCGCCGGCTGCCAGGTCGGCCGGCGCGTTGGATTCGTGGATGCCGCACCCGACGACGGCGAGGGCCAAGAACGCAGCCAATGGAGCCAACCTCGGCATTTCGCGCGAATCAGAGCAAGAGCCGGCCGAGAACGCAAGCGGCGGTGGTCAGGCGATGCGCTTCTCCGGATTCAGGGGGAGCTGGGGAGTTTGGGAGGTCAGAGGAGGCGGACGAAACCAGACACGCCGGAATTTCTCGGCAAAGTGCCGCCGAAAAATTCCGACGTGAATTCCTCGAGCAGAACCAGAGGCCGGATTCGCGCCCGTCTGGTGGTTTGGCTCGCCGGCGTCATTCTGCCTCCCTCTGACCT
>DASXOU010000551.1:0-4421 GCA_036494045.1 Polyangia bacterium
TCTTCTCGCACTGCGTGGCGCAGGTGTTGAGGTCGGTTCCGCCGCTCAAGCAGGTGTAGACGCACTGTGAGATGCCGAGACAGTTGACCTTCACGATCGACATGTCCTGCGCGCCGCCCGTGCCGGCCATGTCCGCACCCATGTCACCGTTGGTCTTGCCGCTGCCGCCGCAGCTCGCGAGCGCGAATCCGCCGCCGAGCGCAGCCACCACCATAATCAAGAAAGTGTGCCGCATTGGACTCCTCCGAATGGTCATGCAACTCCTCGTCCTTCATACGACGGTGTCGCGGATCACGTAAAGTAAAAACGCGCATTTTGCGCACGAAAGTGGGCGAATTCGGCCGTTCGGAGCGGTCCACGCGGTTTTTTGCGCCCAGCATGTTAAAAGCGCGCCGTGGCCCGGGTGGTCTATCAGCTCTTCGTGGGCGCCTTCGGTGATATCGACGGCGTCGGCGCCCACCTCGCCCACGTCGCCGCCCTTGGCGCCGACGCCGTCTACCTCACGCCGATCTTCGCCGCGCCGTCCCCGCACATGTACGACACGATCGACTATGACCGGATCGATCCGGCGTTCGGCGGCGAGGCCGCGTTCGATCGGCTCGTCGCCGGCTGCCGCGCGCATGGGCTCGGCCTCATCCTCGATGGCGTGTTCAACCACGTCGGCGACGCGCACGTGTGGCGGCGCGCGCATCCCGACTGGTTCACCGGCGCCGACTGGCGCGGCTATCCGTCGCTGCGCGAGCTCGACACGGCGAACCCGACGGTGCGGCGCGCCTGCGCGGACGTGGTCGCGCGCTGGACCGCGCGCGGCGCCACCGGCTGGCGGCTCGACTGCGCCAACGATCTCGGCGTGCCCTTCGCCGGCGAGCTCGCCCGCGCCGCGCGCGACGCCGGCGCCGTCGACGGCGTCATCGGCGAGGTCATGGGCTACGGCGCCGGCTGGGCGCGCGACGGCGGGCTCGACGGCGTGATGAACTATTGGCTGCGCGCCGCTGCGCTCGCGCTGGCGTCGTCGTCGGCGCCGGCCGGTACCATTCAGCGCGCCCTCGATCGGCTCGCCGCCGAGTCCGATGCGGGCGCGCTGCAGCGCTCGTGGTCGCTGGTCGGCTCGCACGACACCGCGCGCCTGGCCACCGCGCTCGACGACGATCGCGCGCGCATCCGCCTGGCGCTGGCGCTCGCGTTCGCCTATCCGGGCGTGCCGATGATCTACTACGGCGACGAGCTCGGCCTGCACGCCGCCGGCGATCCCGACAATCGCCGGCCGTTGCCGCCGCCATCGACGTGGGACCAGACGCGCCGCGCCTTCGTCGCCGCGTTGTGCGCGCTGCGCAAGCGCGAGCCGGCGCTCGACCACGGGCGCTACGTCTCGCTGGCGCAGCCGGGCAGCGACCTCGTCGCCTTCTCGCGTGGAACCGACGCGCCCTCCGAAACGTTGATCTTCGTAGCCAATGCCACGCCCCGTCCGCTCACGCGAACGCTGTTCGTGCCGTTGCCGCTCATGTTCGACGCGCTGCCGATGCACGACCTTCTCGATGGATCTTCGACACCCGTGCACGTGGCGAGCGGCACGCTGACGCTGACGCTGCCGCCGCACGGCTGCGTCCTTCTACGCCCGCGCGACGCGCACGTCGGCGGTTATCGCTTCTTCAAACCCGTGCTAGGTTTCGCGCAGTGAAGCGTCTGGTCGATCTCGTCGCCGGCACCGCCGAGAAGCGCATCGCGTTCGCGCTGATTTGTCTCTTCGCCATCCTCTACATCCCGCTCGCCGGAAATTACGGGCTCTGGGATCCGTGGGAGTCGCACTACGCCGAGGTCGCGCGCCAAATGGCGCACCGGGGCGACTGGATCAGCCTGTGGTGGCCGGGCTCGCCGCAAGATCGCGCCGAGTTCTGGTCCAAGCCCGTGCTCACCGAGTGGCTCTTCGCGCTCTCGATGAAGCTGTTCGGCCTCGAGTGGGCGCACGCGCCGGCGAACCAGATGGTCGCCGACTGGCGGCCCGAGTGGGCGGTTCGGTTGCCCGAGATCGCGCTGTCGATCGCGGCGCTGTGGTCGGTGTGGCAGATGGTGTCGCGGCTCGCCAACCGGCGCGCGGCGGCGCTGGCGGTGCTGGTGCTGGCGACGGCGTCGCAGTGGGCGTTCATCACGCGCCAGGCGATGACCGACATGCCGTTCGTGTCGCCGATGACGATCGCGCTGGCGTTCGCGGCGCTGGCGCTGATCGGACCCGAGGAAGAATTCGAAGCGCCGCTCGAGCGGCGGCCGCTGTGGCGCAGCTTCACCGTGCCGCGCGCGACCGCGTGGTGGGTCTTCTTCGGGCTGTTCACCATCTGCACGCTGCCGCAGCTCATCGTCTTTTCGATCCAGCTGACGATGGTCGGCAACATCCTCGGCTTTCACGTGCGCACGATCGGCCTGGTGCCGATGCTCGCGTACTTCGCCGCGTACTTCGTCGGCGTCTGGTGGTGCGCGCACGCGAAGAATCGACGGCAGCTCTATCTCTACTCGGCGTACGTGCTCGGCGCGATGGCGACGCTGGCCAAGGGGCCGGCCGGGATCGCGCTGCCCGGCATCGTGCTGCTCGTGTGGCTCGTCGTCGCCGGACGCTGGCGCGACATCTATCGCAAGCTCGAAATCCTGCAGGGCCTGGTGCTGTTCATCGCCACCGGCTGTCCGTGGTACCACGCGATGCTGATCCGTCACGGCGCGCCGTTCTGGATGGAGTTCATCGGCGACAACTACGTGCATCGCGCGGAGGGTCGGCACGGCGATCGCGGCAGCTTCGAGTACTACCTTCAGTACATCGGCTACGGCATGTTCCCGTGGTCGGGCATCGTCACCGTCGGCGCGGCGCTCGGGTTCACCAAATTGCGCGAGAAGTCCGCGCGCGCGCAGCTCGCCGGCTTCGCGATCGTGTGGTTCCTGGTCGAGTTCTCGACGGTGTCGCTGGTCAACACCAAGTTCCACCACTACATCCTGCCGGCGCTGCCGGCGCTGGCCGTGCTCGCGGGCCTGTTCCTCGACGACTTCCTGCGCGCGCCGACCAAAGGCGCCTTGTGGGCGATGACGCTCCTCGGCGTGCCGCTGACGTTTCTGGCCGGGCGCGATCTGTCGGCGTTTCCGCCGCGGCTGTTGTGGGAGTTCAACTACGACTACGTCAACGCGCCGGGCACGGGGCGGCCGTGGCCGCTCGTGTCGCAATATGGAAGCCGCTATGAATACGGCGCGCAGATCCTGGTGTTCGCCGTCGCGGCCGCGCTCGCCGTCGGCGGCTTGACGCTGGTCGCGTGGCTGACGCGCAAGGATCCCGACGAAGGCGACGCGCGCACCGCCGTCGACGGCAGCGATCCGCGCCGCTTCGCGCTCGGGCTCGGCGCGCTCGCGCTCGTCGGCGTCGCGGTCGGCGTGCTGCTCGGGCCGGCGTCGCCGAACGGCGCGGCGCCGGTGATCGGCCGTTGGGCGTGGACTTTGCCGACGCTGCTCATGTTGGCGTGGCTCGGCGGCGTGGCGGCGCTCTTCATCCGCACCTCGCCGCTGCCGCGCGGGATCCTGCTGTGGCTCGTCGGTGCCGTCGCCGTCGCGTGGACCGGCTTCATCCTCGACAAGATGCTCGTCGAGCTGTCGCCGCATTGGGCGCAAAAGCACGTCATCGCGTCGTACTACGGCAAGCGCAAGGGTCCCGAGGAGCCGCTCATCGCCTGGCAGCTCTATTGGCGCGGCGAGAACTTCTACACGCGCAACGAGATCTACGATCACACCAAGCCGCAAGCGGAGAAGACGATCTTTCTCGGCGATCGCAACGTCGAGAAGATGCAGGCCTACTTGAAGTCGCACGGCGGACGGCGCGTCTTCTTCCTCGTCGAGCGCGTGCGCTTCGACGCGCTGCGCGGCCTTCTGCCCGTCGACGCGCGTCCAACGCTGCAGATCGTCGACCAGACCAACAACAAGCTCTATCTGGCAACGGCGCAGCTCGGCGAATCACCCCCGCTCGGGACCCGAACGGAACGTCTCGATCACGATATCCGTTAGCCCCGTCACCTGCACCGCGAGGAAGACGAGCGCGAAGATGGCGAGGGTGACCGCGGCGATGCGGCCCGCGCGCGCGCCGGCGGTCATCGGTCCACGCTCGAGGCGGGCCGCGTAGCCGAGCGAGGTCAGCCACACGACGCCGGCGCCACCGACGGCGATGACCGACGTGGCCAGGCCGATGGCGCGATTCTCCGTGAGCGCCGCGGCGACGAAGAGCACGGCAACAGGCAGGTAATAGAGCAGCTCGAGCGGCACGCGGCGCAAGCGCGCGCGCGGCACGACGGCGCGCACCTGCAGCCAGGCGAACACGAGCAAATAGAGCACGCAGACGACGACGGCGATGGCCCGCGCGATCCACGCGACCGAATCGGAGAGCCCTTCGTGACCGGCAG
>DASXOU010000552.1:0-2833 GCA_036494045.1 Polyangia bacterium
AGCAGGTTTTGAAACCAGTTCTAGAGCGCCGGCGCTTGCTTCTGCAGGAGCAGGTTCGCCGGGCTGTAGTCGTCGGTGAGCGTGGGCGCGTTGCCGGTGTTCACGTCGACGAGCGACGGCGCGAAACCCGCGACGTCGACGCCGGGGATGGCGCGCAGCGGACCGGCCGCGAGCGTGCGCAGCTCCGCGATCGTCGCCGGCAGCTCCGCGTCGCTGGCCACGATGATGGCGTTGTAGTTGTTGTTGCAGCGGAAGACACGCACCGAGCGGAACACCTGGCGATGCGTCGCCACCTGTGCCGGAAAGAGCTGGTTCGGGCTGTGGACGTTCGACACCAGCAGGCCGCCCGGCTTGAGCTTGCTGCGCGCCTCGGTGAGGAACTCCTTGGTCGTCATGTGCGCCGGGATGTAGTCCGAGTTGAACGCGTCGAGCCAGATCTGATCGTAGCGGCTCTTCGTCTTGTGCAAAAACTGGCGCCCGTCGTCGACGAAGAGGTGCACGTTCTTCGACTCGGCGAATCCGAAGTACTGGCGCGCCAGCTTGACGACGAGCGGATCGATCTCGACGGCGTCGAGCGCGACGTCGGGCAGATGGCGCGCGAACGTGCCCGCGACCATGCCGCCGCCGAGCCCGAGCGTGGCGACGCTGGTCGTCTGCGGCCGCAGCATGAAGCCGATGAACATCTTGGCCGTGTAGTCGAAGACGTGGCGATCCCGGTCGACGGTGTCGATGCAGGTGGCGCGCGATTTTTTGGCGCGGAAGGCGCCGAACATGAGGCAGCGCACGTGATCGCGATCGAGCACCATCATGTGGTTGTAGGCGGAGTCGCCCTCGAAGAGCACCTGGCCGCCGAGCGGCGCGTGCGCGGCGCCCGGCTCGTCGTGATGCCCGCGATGACAGCCGCCCGTCGCCAGCGCGACCAGCAGCAGCGCGCGGATGACGGGATTGTCGCGCACGATCATCGCTTCCACTATATCATCGCGGCGTGCTCTCGCTCGTGCTGCTCGTCGTCTTCGGGTTCGCCAGCATGACGCTCGAGATCCTCTCGTCGAACCTGATGGCGCCGTACTTTGGCACCTCGGTCTACACCTGGGGCAGCATCATCGGCGTCTTCCTCGTCGCCATGACGCTCGGCTACGTCATCGGCGGCCTGGTCTCGCGCCGCACGCGCCGCATTCACGTGCTCGGGCTCCTGCTCGTCGCCGGGTCGCTCCTGGTGCTCGCGATCCCCTTTTTCTATGGATCGATCTGCGGCGCCATCGTCGAGCTCGACCTCGGCCCCAAGTTCGGCCCGCTCGTGGCCACCGCGATCTTGATGTCGCCGAGCGTGCTCACCTTCTCCGGCGTGTCGCCGTTTCTCATCAACGTCCTGACCACGACGAGCGGCGAGGCCGGGTTCCGCTCCGGCATGGTGCTGGCGCTGTCGACGGCCGGATCGATCCTCGGGACCATCCTCACCAGCTTCTACCTCATCGATCTGTTCCGCGTGTCGGCCATCCTCACCGGCCTCGGCAGCGTCTGCCTCGTCACCGCCGCCGTCGTCGTCGTCGTCGGGCTGCGCCGGCCGCCGCCTCAGCCCGAGCCCTCGAGCAGCTGACGCAGCCGCTTGCGATCGACCTTGCCGTTGTCGCTGAGCGGCATCTCGTCGATGCAGCGCACCTCCTTCGGCACCATGTACGCGGGCAGCCGCTCCTTGAGCGCCTCTTTGAGCGCGCTCTCGGATCGCGCGCACGCGGTCACGAACGCCACCAGGCCCGTCGCGGTGCCGGCTTCGAGCGGCCACGCCAGCACGCACACGAGCTCGCAGCCGGAAACCTGGCGCAGGTGGCTCTCGACGTCCTCGAGCTCGATGCGGTAGCCGCGCACCTTGACCTGATGATCGACGCGGCCGAGGTGATGCAGCGTGCCGCCCGCGTCCTCGACGGCGAGATCGCCGGTGAGGTACCAGCGCGTGTCGCCCCACGCCGGATGCTGCTTATGTGGATAGCGCCGCGCGGTCAGCTCCGGATCGCCGCGGTAGCCGGCGGTCACCTGCGGCCCCGAGAAGGCGAGCTCGCCCGGGACGCCGCGCGCGGCGAACGAGCCGTCGTCGGCGACGATGGCCGCGCGCATCTCGGGATAGGCGACGCCGATCGGCACCATGCCGCGCGCATCGGCCGCGCTCGGCCCCGTGAACGTCGCGCACGTGCACATCACAGTCAGCTCGGTGGCGCCGAAGTGGTTGTCGACGCGGCTCGACGGCGCCGCCTCCTGCCACGCCTGCGCCACCGCCGCCGGCAGCGCGTCGCCCGAGAACAGCGTCAGCATGAGCGACGGGAACGACGCCGGGCGCAAGAGCCCGAGCCGCTGCAGCATCGACGCCACCGACGGCACCGACGACCAGACGCTGATCGCGTGCCGCTGGATGAACTGGTGCGGCGCCAGCCGCTGGTTCTCCGGCACCACCCACAGCGACGCGCCGGCGCCCCACGCGACCAGCATCTCGTGCACCGAGAAGTCGAACGAGATCTCGGCGAACTGGGAGAAGCGATCGTCGGGCGCGAAGCGATAGAGCCCGTTGATGCCGCCGAGGTACGCCGCGACGTTGGCGAGCGTCACCACCACCGCTTTGGGAACGCCGGTGGTGCCCGACGTGAACAGGAGATACGCAGCGCGCTCGGCATCGACCGGCAGCGGCTCGTCGAGCGGCGCGACGCCGGCGAGATCGCGCGTCGGCATGACGAGCGCGGGCGGCAGGAGCGCGCGCACCCTCGGCGTCAGCGCGGCCGCGCCGTTGCCGTCGACGATGACGGCGTCGAGCGGCACGCGCTCGAGCAGCGTCGCCAGCCGCTCC
>DASXOU010000553.1:0-2723 GCA_036494045.1 Polyangia bacterium
GTGCTGTTGGCGCTCGCCGCCGGGCCGGCTCACGGCTACGAGCTGGCTCAGGCGATCGCGTCGGTCGGCTTTCGCCGGGCGAGCGAGGATCCGTCGCTCCTCTACAAGCTCCTGCGCGGACTGGAAGAGGAGGGGCTCGCCGGGTCGAGTTGGGCCGACGGTGAAGGCGGACCGCCGCGTCGGATGTACACCCTCACGCGGTCCGGCGAAGAGTATTTGCACACGCGTGCCGCCGACTTGAGGCGCCAGGCGAAGCGCATCGAGACCTTCGTCGATCGATATGAAGCATGGGCGAGACGAGCCAAGCGGCGCGCCCCCAAATCACGTAGCGGCGAGCGCGCCGACGGAGGCCGATGATGTTGACGAGAGCGATTGCCCTGGCGATGTTGCTCGCGCCGGCGATCGCAGGCGCCGACGGAAAGCTCGATCAAATCCGCGCCCGCGGCAAGCTGATCGTCAGCGTCAAGAACAACAAGGACGGACCGCACAAGGACCCAGCACACTTCCAGAAGCGCGGGTTCGAGATCGAGCTGGCGCATTTGCTCGCGCGGCGAATCCTCGGCGATGAGGCCGGTGTGGAGCTGCGGATCCTCCCCCGGCCGGCGCGGCTCTTGTATCTCTCGTCGGGATCGGTCGACCTCGTCATCTCGATGGTGCCCGTGACCAACGAGAACATGACCCAATGCGACTTCTCGCATCCGTACTTCTCGGCCGGCCTGTCGTTGCTCGTGCCCGCGCGCGCGCGGCCGTTGGCGTTGAAAGATCTCGCCGGAAAGACGATCGCGTTCCGCGAGCAGTCGTTCAATGACTACGGCGCCGAGCTGCAGCGGATCGCCGACGAGGGCGGGGTCAAGCTGACCGTGCGCTACTATCCGAGCTTCGAGGACGCGGTCGACGCCGTCCACAAGGGTGAAGCGGTCGCGATGGGCGGTAACTTCGTCGACCTGGACGCCTACCGAAAAGCGCACGCCGGATTCAGCGTGAATGCAAAGCTGCTCGAGGAGCGTCGCGTTGCAGTCGCCGTCAGAAAGGGCGACTCCGATCTGCTCGGCATCGTGAACCAGACGATCGACGATCTGAAGCGGACCGGCGAGCTGAAGCGGCTGACGCAGAAGTGGCATTTGCCCTACCTGTTGCCGGCGGGCTGATCGTCGACGTCCAATCCCGTCTCCATGCCTTTCTCCGGCGGCGGGCACGCCGTGGCGTTCGCCGCCGTCGAGTCGTACGAGTAGTCGTAGTAGCCGGAGAAGGCCATCACGCCGCGCGGCTGCACGCGGCCGCCGCCGCGCCTGAAGCTGCGGCAGTTCTCCTCGCGCTGGAACGCGGTCGCGCCGCACGCCGCGTTGTTCAGGCACTTCGAGAAGTCGCAGCCGCGCTTGCAGCCCGTGATCTGCCGCCGGTGTCGCCAGGTGTCGCCGCAACGATACTTGCCGCGACAGTTGTCGTAGCAGTTGTCGTGGTCGACGCAGCACGTGTCGTAGCCGCAGTGATAGGCGTCGGTGGTGATCTCGTTGCCGGTGTTCGCGCCGTCCTGCTTCTCGCACATCTTGGTCGTCATCAGCGTGCACGCCTTGCCGGCGCCGGTGATGCAGCCGGCGCCGCACGCGCCACGGCACACCGACTGTTCCGGCCCCGGATGCGCGCACGGCCCCCACGGCTTGCCCTTCCAGTCCTCGTCGACCCACATGCCGTTCTCGTTGAAGTCGAAGAGCGCCAGGTTTTCCCCGTCGCCGAGCGTCCAGAACATGTAGACGCTGGGGAAGGAGTCGTCGTCGCTGTCGTCGGACAGCTCGAGGCCGGCCGGATCGGGCGCGTTGCGCGCGCCGAAGTAGGTGCACGCCGCGCTGGCGTCGAGCGTCGGCCAGTCGGGATATGACGGATCTTCGAACGAGAAGATCTGCGACGGCAAGAGCAGCGCCTGGCGCAGCGCCGCGGTCGGATCCTCGCCGGTCGCCGGATCGGGCGCCAGCACGCAGCCGAGCTCGAGTGGGATCATGGCCATCGCCGCGCCGTAGGTGCCGCCATCGAAGGCGAGGAGCGCATCGAAGCGCCCCGCGTCGAAGGCTTCGTTGCCGGCATAGCTGTAGCCGCCGAGCGTCATCGACGCCGCCTTTTGCCCCGTCACCGTCGACGTGACGAGGATGTGGCCGTTCTCGTCGCTGAAGGTGGCGACGACCTGCCCCGGACCGGACTCCTGCAAGGGATCGACGCCGCCATTGGCGGCGACCGCGTCGAAGACGATGGCATGCGCGCCGAACACGAAGCTTCCGCGGACCTCCTCGGCGGAGCTGGCGACCATCGTGAGCTGGCCCATGCGGGTCGGCGCCGCCGCCGGCACGTTGTTGCCGCAGCCGCTCAAGAGCACGAACGCAAACGCGCAGGGGACGACACGCCGCATGGGGTCCTCGCTCGCCACGCCCACTTCACGATCGAGGCCAACCGCGCGCGCCGCCTCGGCGTCGTGCGCGCGCGCGGCTGTGAACGGGCCGTTCACGCGCCGTCCCGTCGCTGTCGCCTGCCGATTCACGCGCGGCCCCGTCCGCCGGCCGATCGCGCTGGTCCGTCGCTTGAAAGGAGCTCGCGCCCATGGTTGCCCTGCACTTGCCGAGCGACGCGCGCCTCGTCTCGGAGACGGTGACGCGGCCCGTCGCTGCTCCGACCGCGCAGGCGACCTTCGTGCTGCCCGCGCTCACCGGGATCCGCTTCTTCGCCGCGCTCCACGT
>DASXOU010000554.1:0-7683 GCA_036494045.1 Polyangia bacterium
CTACGCCGCCCGACACGATCACGTAGGGCTTGAGCCGCGCCAGATCCGCCGGCTTGACCAACGCCGCGCGCGTGCCGAGCGCGCGCAACACGGCCGCCTGCGGCTCGTCGCCGTGCAGACCGGAAAAGGGCGTCACCGCGATCGGCGCCTCCGCGGCCGTCGGCTTGGCTCGCCGCGCCGCTGTCGGTTGTGCTGCGGCGATGCGGACAACTGCCATACACAGGACCAGAAGGCCGAGGCTGCGCACGGCTCGACAATAGCCGCTTTCGCTTATTGACGGAAATAGGATCCGGTGTTCAGCTAAAAGAGCCGATGAATCCACGCGCGCTTGGACTGGGCCTCGCAGCCGCGTTCGCCGTCGCCGGCTGCCACTCCACGCTCATCGCGTCGTTCGACGCCGGCCTCGGCAGCGAGCCCGATCTCTCCGCCGTCACCGACGACGGCGGCGTCCTCGACGGCGGCGACACGCCCGATCTCACCGGCTGCGTCCCCAAGGTCACGAGCTGCACCGGCCTGTGCGGCCCCATCGCCGACGAGTGCCTGGGCGCCAACGTCGAGTGCGGCGGCTGCGACACCGGCACCGTCTGCAACCTCGTCACCCACGTCTGCGAAACGCCGAAGGACAACTGCACGCAGCTCGGCGCGCAATGCGGCAACGTGCGCAACAGCTGCGGCACGCGCCTCTTCTGCGGCGACTGCCCGGCGGGACAAGAGTGCGATCCCGACACCAACCAATGCGTCGGTTGCACGAACGTCAGCTGCGCGCAGCTCGGCTACCAGTGCGGCATGGCCTGGCTCGGCTGCGGTTCCGAGAGCAGCATGACCGACTGCGGCGGCTGCCCCGCCGGCGCCAATCCCGTCTGCAACCCGTACTTCAACACCTGCGAGCCGAGCTGCGTGGCGGCGTCGGCGGCGACCTTGTGCGCGGCGGCCAAGACCAAGAGCGGCGTCGAGTGCGGCATCATCACCGACGGCTGCGGAGGCTACGTCGACTGCGGCGGCTGCCAGGCCGGCTTCGCCTGCGGCGCGCAGGGCGATCCCAATCGCTGCGAGCCGCAAGAGACGCCCACCGAGTGCGCGGCGCTCGGCCACAACTGCGGCACGCTCACGTCGGCGTGCGGCGGCACCGTCAACTGCGGCTCGTGCACGGCGCCGGCGGTCTGCAATCCCAACGGCATCTGCGGTCCGCCATGCACGCCGATGACCTGCGCCATGCTCGGCAACCCGCAGTGCGGCCTCGTCGCCGACGGCTGCGGCGGCATGGTCAAGTGCAACGACTGCCCCGACTCGACGTACACCTGCGAGGCGAACCACACCTGCTGCAAGAAGAAGTCGTGCAGCGTCGACTACGCCGGCAAGTGCGGCACCGGCCTTTCCGACGGCTGCGGCGGCACCGTCGACTGCGGCTGCTCGTCGGGCGCCTGCACCTCGACGATGAGCGGCACCGCCGGCACCTGCTGCGTCAACAGCGCTGTGTGCCCCGCCGGCGCGTGCAACACGACCGTGACCAACTCGTGCACCGGCGCGCCTATCCCGTGCACCTGCGACGGCACGCACTGGTGCGACACGAGCGTGAACATGTGCGAGCCGAAGAAGACCTGCGCCGACTACGTGCCCGACGTGCCGGGCAAGCCGCCCGATATCTGCTCCAACGGCGGCTCGTTCGACTCCGGCGGCGGCGTGCTCATCTCGTGCCCATGCGTGCAGGGCGACTACTGCATCAACGGCTCGGGCATGGTCGTGACCGGAACCAACCGCGGCAACTGCTGCGTCGACAACGCCTGCATGGGCAAGGCGTGCGGCTCGACGGTCATGAACCAGTGCACCGGCGTGATGGAGACTTGCGGCTGCCCGTCGGGACAGTTCTGCTCGTCGGGCACGTGCATGCCGCTCGACACCTGTGCCACGTACGGCGCCAACGGCATGGCCGGCGACCCCTGCTCGAACGGGCCCAACCCGTCGTGGCCGACGGGCGGCGGCAGCAATCTCACCTGCAAGTGCACCGGCGGCAACACCTGCTACACGTCGGGCGGCGGCGTCGCCACCGGCCCGCAACAGGGCACCTGCTGCAAGAACACCGCGGTCTGCGCCGCCGGCAGCTGCAACACGACCGTGACCAACACGTGCACGGGCGCGCCCATCGCCTGCGCCTGCGACAGCTCGCACTACTGCAACACGTCGACGAACATGTGCGTCGCCAAGCTGAACTGCAACAGCTACGGCGCCAACGGCGCGCCGGGCAATCAGTGCGGCATGTTCTCCGACGGCAGCGGCAGCGGCATGATCAACTGCCCGTGCTCGACGATGAGCGGCTTCGCCAACAACATGTGCGTCGGCGGCACCTGCCAGTGCGCCGCGGCCGCCTGCGCCGACTGCACGCAGAACGGCGCCTCCGACGGCTGCGGCGGGCTCAAGAGCTGCGCCTGCGGCGGCGCGTCGCCGGTCTGCTTTCCGTCGGCGGGCGGGCCCAACGGCTGCTGCGATCCGTATAGCTGCGCGAGCCTGCCGCCGGGCGTGCCGCCGCCGAGCGACGCCGAGCATCCGATCTGCGGCAGCTTCAACGATCACTGCGGCTCGGGCTTCGGCTGCCCGTGCCCGGCGAACAATCCGACCACGGGCGATCCGTGGCCGAATGTCAGCTGCGTGCCGCAAAACGGCAGCAGCCCGGCCTACGGCGTGTGCACCTGCGTGCCGACGCCGTGCGCGCAGCTCGGCGCCGGTCCGCACACCGACGACGGCTGCGGCCACTTCGTGAACTGCGGGAGCTAGCGGATGCGAAGGTCGATCTACATGTGCGCGCTCCTCGTCTTCGCCGCGGCCGGCTGCCGTCACGAGAACAAGTTCGGCTTCGACGGCGGCGGCTTCGACGGCGGCATCCCGGGCGAGAACGACGACGCCGGCTTCGGCCCGGTGTGCGTGAGCGCCACGTCGGCGGTGCAGACGCTCGGCGCCGATGTCCTGTTCCTGCTCGATACCTCGTACTCGATGGACTACAACCTCAAGTGGTCGTCGGTGTCGCAGGGCCTCGAGCAGTTCTTGCAGGATCCGCGCTTCACCGGGCTCGGCGCCGGCATCCAATATTTCCCGCTGCGCGCGACTTGCGACGAGAGCGACTACGCGACGCCGGCGGTGCCGGTGGCGGTCTTGCCCGCCGCCGAGCCGATGCTGCAGGCGTCGATCGACGCGCAGCGCATGGCGGGCGGCACGCCGACGGTGCTGGCGATGCAGGGCGTGCTCGACTACGCGACCGCGCGCGCGGCGGCGAACCCGACGCGGCGGCAGGTGGTCGTGCTCGCCACCGACGGCGTGCCCGACGACAGCTGCCCCGCCGACGGCGACATGGGGATGCCGAACACGATCGATTCGGTGGTGTCGATCGTGCAGGCGGCGGCGCAAGGATCGCCGCCGGTGATCACGTTCGTCATCGGCGTCGGCAGCGAGCTCACCGCGCTCGACGCCATCGCCGCGGCCGGCGGCGGCACGATGAAGGCGCTGCTCGTCGACACCACGGCCGACATTCAGGGCGAGTTCGCCAACGCGCTCGATCAGATCCGCAAGGTCGCGTTCGCCTGCGAGTTCGCGATCCCCGATCCGCCGGCGGGCCTGTTGATCGATCCGACCAAGGTCAACGTGCAGTTCACCGACACCTCGACGGAGGATCTGGTCTACGTCGGCGACGTCAGCGGCTGCGGCAAGGCGCCGACCAAGGGTTGGTACTACGACGACGCGACGCGGCCGACCAAGGTCATCTTGTGCGATCAGGCGTGCGACGTGGTGCGCGGCAGCACCAACGGGCAGGTGAACATCGTGTTCGGCTGCAGCACGATCGTGCCATGACGCGCGCGTTCGCGTTGGCGCTGGCGTGCGCGTGCGCGGCGGGGGTCGGCGGCTGCCACTCGCCGGCCAAGAACGGGCCGGGCGACATGGCGACCGGCTTCGTCACGACCGCGTTCGATCTCGGCTGCGCGTCGTCGTCGTCGCAGGCCAAGCTGGTGCCGGTGAACCTGGTGACGCTGCTCGACGCGTCGGGCTCGATGGGCGACGGCGTCAACGGCGATCCGGCGCTCAAGTGGATGCCGGTGACCGCGGCGCTGCAGGCCTTCTTCGCCGACGACGAGTCGACGGGGGTGAGCGCGTCGTTGTCGCTGTTTCCGACGGTCAACGACATCTGCGATCCGTCGGAGTACTACTTCGGCGCGGTGCCGATGACGGCGCTGCCCGACGCGACCACGTTCGCGGCGGCGATGGCGGCGGCGACGCCGATGGGCGACACGCCGACCTTGCCGGCCGTGCAGGGCGCGATCGATCTGGCGCACGACGCGGCGGCGGCGGCGCCCGGATCGCGCTCGGCGATCGTGCTCGTCACCGACGGCGATCCCGATCAATGCGACTCGTCGGTCTCGGATGTCGCGTTTCAAGTGGCCAAGGTGGCGGCGACCACGCCGACCTACGTCATCGGCGTCGGCGACGATCTGGCGAGCCTCGACACGATCGCGCAATCGGGCGGAACCGGTGCGCCGACGGTGGTATCGGTCGGCGATGCCGACGAGACCAAGATGGAGTTTCTCGCGGCGCTGCAGAAGATTCGCGGCCTGGTGTTGAGCTGCGATTTTCCGCTGCCATCGCCGCCGGCGGGGCAGTCGCTCGACTTTCAGGCGGTCAACGTGCTCTACACGCCGTCGGCGACGCCGGCGGAGCAGCTCCTGTACGACGGTGCGTGCGCGACCGGCGTCGGTTGGCGCTACGACGATCCGATGATGCCGACGGAGGTCGAGCTGTGCCCGGCGAGCTGCGACGAGGTGCGCAAGGACCACGACGGCCGCATCGACGTCGTCTTCGGCTGCGCCACCGACGGCAACCTGATTCAGTAGCTAGCGCTTGCGCTGCGGGCGCTGGCGGAAGCCGGGGCGCTGGGCGAAGCCGCGCAACGCCTTGGGCACGCCCGGCTTCGAGCCGTCGAGCCCGAAGCGCGCCCAGCGATCGCCGTAGGGCGCGACCTTCATCTTCTTGCCGCCCTCGACGAGCTCGAGGTTGTTCTTGAGGCGCTCGTTCGCCGGCAGCTTCTTGAGCGCGCGCTTGAGCACCTCGACCGCTTCGGACTTCTTGTCGCGCGCGGCCAGGCACCAGGCGTAGACGGTCCACGACAGATCGTCCTTCTCGCCCACCTTGACCGCTTTTTTGAACGCCTTGACCATCCCGGCGTCGTCGCGCTTCTTGAAATACGCGCAGCCGAGAAAAGCCGGCGACTCCCACGGCCGCGACGAGCCGTGCTTGAGCTCCTCGAGCGCCGCGTCAGTGTCGCCCTGATCGTAGAGCAGAAGGCCAATCTGCGTGCGCAGCTGCGACTCGAGCAGCGGATGCCAGCCCTTGAAGCGCAGCCCGTCGCGCAGCGACTTGAGCGCCAGCTCGCGCCGGCCGCCCTGCATGTGGCGTTGCGCCTCCTCGACGACCGGGTTGATCATCTTGCCGATGCGGCGCATGAGGATGATGACGGCGACGACGGTGGCGATGACGCCCGGAGTGACCGCGCCGGCGACGGAGTGGGTGACGCCGCTCAGGCGGAAAGCCGCGCCGACGACGACGCCCGATAGGATGGCCACGACGATGGACAGCACGTGGATCTCCTACCACATTAATATGCGGTGACAATGCCCCCGCGTGTCCTGGTCCTGTCGGCGACGACGTCCTATCGGACGGACGACTTTCTGCGCGCGGCCAGGCGGCTCGGCGTCGAGGCGGTGCTCGGCACCAATCGCTGCCACGAGCTGGCCGAGCTGTGGCCGCGCGAGGCGTTCGGCGGATCGGTGCCGATCGAGTTTCGCCACGAGGCCGAGGCGGCCGACGTGATCGTGCGCGAGGCGGCGCGCGCGCCGTTCGACGCCATCGTGGCGACGGACGATCCGACGGCGGACATCGCGGCGCGCGCCTCCGCGCGGCTCGGGCTGCGCGGAAACTCCGTCGGCGCGGCGACGACGGCGCGCAACAAGCGGCTGATGCGCGAGGCGCTGCGCGCGGCCGGCGTGGCGCATCCGCGCTTCGCCGCGTTCGACGCCGCCGACGAGTCGGCGCGCGTGTGGCAGGAGCTGGCGGCCGCGGGCTGGCGCTTTCCCGTCGTGGTCAAGCCGCTCTTGTGCTCGGCGAGCCGCGGCGTGATTCGCGCCGATGGCGAGGATTCGTTCGCGGCGGCGTGGCGGCGGCTGCACGCGCTGTTGCAGACGCCGGCCTTGCGCGCCGTCGAGGATCCCGACGGGCAGCGCGTGCTCGTCGAGGCGTTCGTGCCCGGCGCCGAGGTCGCGCTCGAGGGCCTCTTGCGCGACGGCGCGCTGACGTCGCTGGCGCTGTTCGACAAGCCCGATCCGCTCGACGGCCCCTTCTTCGAGGAGACGATCTACGTGACGCCGTCGCGGCACGCCGCCGAGCTGCAGCGCGCGGTCGAGGCGACGACGGCGCGCGCGTGCGCGGCGATCGGCCTCTGCGAAGGGCCGATCCACGGCGAGTTGCGCTTGTCGCCCGACGGGCCGGTGGTGATCGAGGTGGCGGCGCGCAGCATCGGCGGGCTGTGCGCGCGCACGCTGCGCTTCGGCCTGGGCGCCGCGTCGCTCGAGGAGCTCGTGATCGCCAGCGCGCTCGGGCGCGAGCTCGGCTCGCTGGCGCAAACGGGCGCGGCCGGTGTGATGATGATTCCGATCCCCGCCGGCGGCGTGCTCGGCGAGGTGCGCGGCGTGGAGGCGGCGCGCGCGGTGCCGCTCGTCGAGGACGTGCAGGTGACGGCGAAGCCGGGCGAGGTGCTCGCGCCGCTGCCGGAGGGCGCCGCCTATCTCGGCTTCCTGTTCGCCCGCGGCGACGCCCCCGCCGCCGTCGAGCGGGCCCTGCGCGACGCCCACGCCAAGCTCTCGTTCGACATCGCGCCGCTCTTGCCCAAGCTCGTCTGAGCGCGATTACGGAATGCGCTCTTCGCGCGCGTCGGTGACTACGCCGGCGTCCTCGTTGCCGATCTCGGACGCTTCCTCGGCGGCGACGCGGTCGTCCTCTTCCTCGTCCGCGCGCTCGACGAGCTCGTCCTCGCTCGGCGGCGCTGATTTCGCGTTCTTCTCGTCGGGCATGCGATCACCTCGCGCGAGAAGATAGGTCGGCTTCGAGCAGCGCGATCGCCGCGCGATAGCTCCGCGCGCGCGCGTACTCCAGGGCCGTAGTCGATGCCCTCGTCCTCCTCGCGACGAAGCGCCGCCTCGCATTCGATATCGACGGCGCCGTGAAGGGCCGTGGTGCCGCCGTGCGGATGTCGGGCATTCGGGTTTGCGCCGAGCCCGAGCAGGTAGCGCGTCGGCACGCAGGTAGAGGCCAACATCGGCGAGGTTGCCCGTGACGATGGCCCGCGTCAGGCGGTCGTTCATCGTTACTTGCGCAGCACGCCCAACTGGCGGCTCGTGGGCTCGGCTCAACAGAACCACGATTCGCTGAGGCGCGGCGGGCGGCCGCGCACCGTCTTGTGCACGATCGGCTCGACCCGCGCCGGGCGCGCGGCCGCGGCTTCGGCGAGCGCCCGCACGCCGGCGAACGTGGCGCCCGCCTCGACGGCGGCGAAGACATCGTGCGCCAGGCGATCCATGCGCGCGTCGGGATGGGTCCACGACCAGCTCAGCTTCTCCGGCTCGAGCGCGCCCAGATGCGCGCGCGTCTCCG
>DASXOU010000555.1:0-2561 GCA_036494045.1 Polyangia bacterium
TTGTCGACGAGATTGGCGACTTCGGAGAGCACGGCGAAGAAGCGCGCGAACTCGGCGTCGGTGACGCGCGCGGCGACGAAGAGCGCCAGCTCGCACGCCGGCGCCGCTTCGTCGACGACTGCCTGCACGAACGTGCGCGCACAGGTGGTCGTGCGCAGCGTCTCGGAGCGCGCGAAGAAGCGTTCGACGCTGTCGACGACGACGTCGGGCAGCGCGCCGCCGCGCGCGGTCAGCCGCCGCAGCGCCGCCAACGACGCGCCGAGCTCGCCGTCGATCTTGCTCTCGGGTGCATCGTCGCTCGCGCCATTGGGCGCCGCCTCTTCACGCAGCGCGCGCACGATCGACGCCGCCAGCCGCGCGCGCCCCGCGGCATCATTAATGGAGTCGACGTGGCGATCGACCGCTTCGAAGACGCCGATGAGCTCGACCAGCTCGCGCGCCAGCGCCGCGTCGACGGCAATGCCGAAGTGCGCGGCCAGCGCCGGGAAATCGCGCCCCAGGCGCTCGTATTCCGGCCGCACCCACATCGGCATCCTCCTGTCCTATCACGCGCTTCCGTCGAGTAGAACGTTTCCGTCGCTGGTGCGTATCAATGCCCATGGAAACGACGACGACGCGCAAGCCCAGCCTGCCGGTGGTCCTCGAGAGCATCCGCATCGCGATGCCCTGCTCGGCCGATTGGGATGACATGAGCGGAAACGAGCGCGTGCGCTTCTGCGGCAAGTGCGAGAAGAACGTCTACAACCTGTCGGCGATGTCGCGCGACGAAGGCGAAGCGCTGGTGCGCGAAAAAGAGGGCCGCCTGTGCGTGCGCCTCTATCAGCGCGCCGACGGCACCGTCATCACCAACGATTGCCCCGTCGGTCAGCGCCGCGCGCGGCTGCGGGCGCGCGTGTGGGCGTCGGTGTCGGGCGCCGCGGCGTCGATGGCGCTGGTGCTCGGCCTCTTCGGCGGCCGCGCGCGCGCCGACCTCGCCGTCGACGGCAAGAAGAACACCGGCAAGAAGCCGGACGTCGCGGTGCGCGTGATGGGCGGCGCGGTCGCCGTCGCCGAGCCGCCGCCGAAGCATCTGCCGTTGATGGGCAAGATTGCCATCAAGCAGCCCGAGCCCAAGCCGCTCATGGGCGAGCCGGCGCCGCGCATGATCCAGGGCGACATCGCCGTCGAGCCGACGGTGGCGACGCCGCCGGCGACCGTCGTCGTCACGAAGTAGCGGGCGGCGTCTCGTAGAACTGCGCGTACCAGTTGCGCAGCTTCATCACCGCGCCGTCGTACGAGCACAACACCGGCCGCGGCAGATACGCCTTGTTCTGCCAGATCGCCATGTCCTCGACGTAGGTCGCCATCATCTGGCTCACGAGGAAGCGCTTCAACAGCCACGTCCAGCCGGGAATCTTCGTCTTCATCACCCAGATCGTCAGACGATGATCGACGCGCTCCTCGTCGATCGGCGTGATCGACGAGAACACCATCGCCTGCGTGCCCGGCGTGTCGCGAAAACGCAGATAGTGGAAGCCCGGCTCGATCATGTGGAACTCGAGCGTGGTGCGGATGTCGAGGCCGAGCTTCTTGACGCGCGTCTTCTGGCGGATGCGCAGCTCTTTGCCTTCGGCGGTGAAGGTGTTGACCGGCAGCTCGTGGCCGTGGACGGCGGCGAAGTGCGCGCTGTCGACGGAGTTCTCCATGATGTCCTGCCCGTGAATGGCGACGCGCCAGTCGTGCGTCGACGGGCGGCTCCATTGTGCGGGATCGAAGTCTTCGATTTCGGGGAGCGTGTAGGGCGCGGAGCCGCGCGCGGCATCGCGGTACACGAAGATGATCCCGTAGCGCTCGGCGACGGGCCACGCGTGCACGCGCGCGTTCGGCGGAATCTTGGTCGCGTGCGGGATGTCCTGGCAGACGCCGCTCTGATCGAACGACCAATGGTGGTAGGGGCAGACGACGCAGTTTTCGCGGACGACGCCGCCGCAGGCGAGGTTGGCGCCGAGATGCGGGCAGGTCGCGTCGAGCACGCCGACGACGCCGTCGGCGCCGCGAAACATGACGAGCGCGAGGCCGAATTGGTTGACCTGTCGAACGTCACCGACGCCGAGCTCGTGGCTCCAGCCCACTTGAAACCAGCCGCGTGTATAGGGGGGCAGTGCCGCGTAGCGGCGCTCCATCGCCATGAGTCTTTCGTAGCAGGCGCCGCGCCATCGCGCCTGTCACACGCGCTCATATTTATTTGAGCGTCGCGCGACCACGCGTAGACGGCCCTTGCCGATCGGGCGTACGATAGGGGTGAGGTGGACCATGACCTACCTGTTCGGTGATTCGAGCCCGTCGAACCTGGACATCGACTACATCGAGTTCATGCGCGAAGCGCTCGACTTCTCGGTTCAGGTGCTCGCGGCGCACGAACGGATGGTCGCGGGCGCGGCGCGCGCCGTCGAGCTCAAGCTGCAAGGCGACGCCGAGGTGCAGCGCATCGAGGGGCTCGGCGCGACCTTGGCGCGTGCGGTCGAGGCGTTCGACATCGGCGCCGCGGAGTCCCCGACGGCGCTGTGCGCGGGCGCGCTGTT
>DASXOU010000556.1:0-11547 GCA_036494045.1 Polyangia bacterium
TCCTGCGCAAAGTGCTGGCGTCGTGGCGCTGCCCGAAGCACGTGGCGGCGCTCGCCGAGCAGAACCTCGGCGCGGTGTACAACCGGCGCGGCAACTTCGAAGAGGCGCTGGCGCATCAGCGCGCGGCGATGACGCTGTATGCGCGCGGCAACGCCAAGTCGCCGATGCGCCAGGTCGTCGAGTACGCCGAGATCATCACCCTCGTGAACCTCGGTCGCGTCGGTGAGGCGCGGCAGCGCCTCGATCAGAAGCAGGGCAAGGTGCCCGAGGGCGACTATCTTCGCATGCAGCACTGGGGCGCCGAGCTCTACGTCTGCCTCGCCGAGGGCGAGCATCGGCTCGATCCCGAGCAGCTGCATCAGTGCGCCATCGCGGCGCTCAAGATCACCGGCGCGGCGGCGCTGCTCGGGCTGTCGGCGTGGGCGCACTGGAAGCTCGGCGACAGCGACCAGGCGTGGCACCTCTTGAACGAGGCGTACGATCGCCGCCAGGGTGTGCGGCTCGAGCGCGCGCTGCCGCTCTTGTGGACGTGGATGGAAGCGCACGCCACCGAGGCCGGCGTCGATCGCAGCGTCGGCGCCGACGAGCCCGGCTCCGAGGACGATCCGCTCGGCGGCTTGTAGAAACGACGAATGCTCTATCTCCTCGCCATCCTCGCCACCTTCGGCATCGGCGCCTTTACCGCGCGCGTGGCGGCCGACCGCGGCCGCGTCGCCTGGCCCTGGGTCATGCTCACCATCGTCGCGTCGGTCCTCGTCTGGGCGGCCACGATCGTCATTCCGGTCATGTGGCAGGGCGACGAGCGCGTCATCGCCGTGCCGCTGGTCGGCCTGCTCGTCGGGCCACCCGCGGCCGCGGCGTTGGTGCTTCTCTTGGTGTGGCGGCTGCCCGAGACCATCCCGCGCATGCGCGGCGCGCGCTGGCCGATGCTGCGCCTGTCGACGCGGCAAGAGGCGGCCGGCGAATGCAACGTCAGCGTCGACGGCGGCGTCCTCTGCATCGGCGAGCTGCGCATCGCCGCCGCCGCGCTCGACGAGCTCGCCGTCGACGGCGAGTGCCTGCGCATCGGCGGCGACGGCCGCACGCTGACGCTGATGCCGACGGGCAAGCCGCGCAGCGCCGCCGAGAACGCCAAGCACTGCCAGGCGCTCGAGCGCCGCATCCGCCAGCTCCTCGATCGGCCCGCGCCCTGATTGATTCCGGGCAACCGCCCATCTTAGATCGGTGTCGATCCTTGACACCCCGTCGCCGCACGCGGTAAACGGGTGCGCTTCCAAGGAAACCCAACGATGCGCCTGTGCTTCACGATTACCGCCGCCGCTGCCCTGTTCGCGCTCGCCCAACCGGCGCGCGCGGAGATCATCCAGCTCCTCGACAACACGCAGGTGTCGGGGAAGATCATCCACTACTACGACGGCACCTTCGCCATCGAGACCTCCGACGGCCAGAAGGTCGAGCTGCCCGCGACGAAGATCAAGACGATCACCTTCAAGCTGCCGCCGGCGCGCGCCGAGTTCTCGACGCCCGAGAAAACCTTCGCGCGCTACAAAGACGCGCTCGTCAAGAACGACATCACCAAGCTCATCGACTGCTACGCGCTCATGTACCAGGGCATGATGGCCGCCGAGCTCGGCCGCACCAGCGACGAGCAACGCAAGAAGATGCAGAGCGAGATCGCCGGCACCAAGCTCGAGATCAAGTCGTCCAAGGTCAGCGGCTCGAGCGCCACGCTGAAGGTCCAACGCGCCAAGGGCGACGAGGTCGAGACCGCCGACGTGCGCATGGTCCTCGAGAACGGCGAGTGGAAGCTCACCCCGTAGGCCGCGTGCGACGCTCCGCGCGATAATGCGCCTGCGCCTCGCCGCCGTCGTTGTGCTCGCGATGGTGACGCTCGCCGTCGCCGCCACGCCCGCGCGCGCCGCCAACCTCGGCGAAAAGTGCAACGACGACCGCGAATGCGCCGTCGGCACCATCTGCAGCAACCAGAGCATCTGCACCGCGCTGCCGAGGAAGAAGAGCATCATCCCCTTCTACTTCCATCAGCCGGGCGACTCCGGCTATCGCCACATCATCCCGATCCTGCTCTTCCACAGCTGGGACAAGCACGACGACGTGCGCGTGCAGGTGCCGCTGTTCGGCTGGCACCGCGACTACAAGAGCGGCGAGACCACCACCGTCATCCCGTGGCTGCTCTCGTCGTACACCACGTCGGCGACGGAGAAGCGCTTCCGCATCTGGCCCTTCGTCTTCATGGGCACCAACAAGGAGGGCGGCGGCCAGGCGGCGCTGCTGCCGCTGTTCTGGTGGTCGAAGAAGCACGGCCAGACCTGGTTCATCGCGCCGTTCCTGCTCTCGGGCGGCCAGCGCGACGAGAACAACGATCTCTCCGAGGCCGTCATCGGCCTCATCGGCTACTACCGCCGCCACTTCGACGACAGCTGGCGCGTGCTCTTCCCGCTCTTCTTCGAGCACCGCACCAAGGACACGCAGACGCTCCTCGGTCCGTTCATGTGGAGCCGCTCGACGTCCGACGGCCACTCGGTCGGCGTCATCTTCCCGATCTGGTGGCGCCTCCACGATGAGAAGAGCGGCACCGAACACTCGCTCTTGCTGCCGCTGTTCGACTACGAGTCGGAGCAGCGCGGCCGCAAGCAGCGGCTGATCTCGATCCTCGGCGCCTGGCAGCGCGACGACGACATCGGCCTGCGCCAGCTCCTGCTGTTCGCGCCGCTCGTGTTTCACCGCACCGACAACAAGCGCACCGTCGACGTCGTCGCGCCGCTCTTCACGCGCTGGACCACCAAGGACGACGGCGGCGGCGGCCTCATCGCCGGCCCCTTCGTGCATGCCCACGATCCGTCGGGCTCGACCTCCGCGCTCTTCCCGATCTATTGGCGCTTCCACGACAACACGCACGACGCCACCACGCACATCCTCTTTCCCGTCGCTGCGTTCCATCATCACACCGGCGCGCGCGGCGGATTTGTCGGCCCGTTCTACGGCTGGTCGTCGTCGAACGGCGACGGCGGCTGGGGCGCCGGCGCCGCGCCCATCTTGATGTTCGGCCGAAACGGCCCGCGCACGCATGCGCTCGTGCTGCCGATCTTCGCGCGCTTCGCCGACGCGCACGCCGGCACCACGACCACCGCCGTCGGCCCGCTCTTTTGGCACACCGCGCCCGACGGCGGCGACGGCGGCCTGTTCCCGATCTTGTTCGCCGGCCGCCACAAGCACGCCAGCTACGCCGTCGTCCCCGGCCTCTTCGTGCACAAGAGCGACGACAACGGCTTCACCGAGGTCGTCGGCCCCGCCTACGTCTCGCGCGACAAGGGCGGCTGGGCCGCCGGCCTCGCGCCGCTCTTGTTCGTCGGCCACGAAGGGCCGCGCGCGCATCAAGTGATCTTCCCGCTCGTGTGGCACTTCTCCGACGCCGCCGCGCGCAGCGATCGCTTGATCGTCGGCCCCTACATCCATCGCCGCGACGGCGACGAGGTCATGGACGCCTTCTTCCCCTTCTTCTACGTGCGCCGTGACACCGGACGGAATGCGCAGGAAGGCTTCGGCATCTGGCCCGTCGGCGCCTGGCGCAAGAAGGACGGCGTCTCGACGACCGTGGTCTTCCCGTTCGTGCACCAATCGAACGAGCGCACGCAATCACGCACCAACATGTTCTTCCCGCTCCTCACCATCCACGACGCGCCCGGCTTCAGCGTGCGCGTCTTCTTCCCCTTCGTCTGGCGCGTCCACGACGGCGACGAGGTCGATACCGCGCTGTTCCCGATCTACTTCCGCGGCCGCGCGCCCGGACGCGGCTGGGACGGCGTCTTCCCGCTCTTCGTGCACCAGTGGAACCAGAAGCAATCGACCACCGTCGTCGGCCCGCTCTGGTATCGCGCGCGCAGCGACGGCGGCAAGACCGCCGGCCTGTTCCCGCTGCTCGGCTGGGGCAAGAAGGTCGCGCGCGACGGCAAGGTCTCGTCGTGGTTCGGCATGCCCGGCGTCTACGCCGACCACAACGACTTCACCGGCATCGCGCACGCGTGGGTGCTCGACTTCTTCCACTTCACGCGCCCCGATGGCTACACCACCGGCCTCATCCCGCTCGTCTTCGCCTGGCGCCGCGGCACCGCGTCGAAGATCCTGACGCCTCTTTACTATCGCCAATCCGATTCGTCGCGCGACTACTCGCTCGACGTGTTCACGCTGCTCTTCGTCGGCCACGAGGGCAAGAGCTGGAAGACCGGCATCTTCCCGCTCTTCCTCGCCGCCCACGACGCCGACGGCGGCTGGCGCGCCGGCGTCTTCCCGCTCTTCTGGGTCTCGCACCGCGCCGATCACGCGACGCTGGCCACGCTCTTCGGCGGCTACTCGATCCGACCCAACGGCAAGCGCTTCTACATCGGCCCCTTCTACTATCGCGACGACGACACCACGCGCACCGGCGCGCTCTTCCCCATCGCCTACTTCTCGAAGAACAAGCAGGAGTCGAGCTCGACGTCGTTCCTCTTGCCGCTCTACCTCGACGTGCGCCGCTCCGAGGATCAACAGCTCGCCGCCTACTCGCCGCTGGTCTGGCGCTATCACGCCGTCGAATCGACGACCACCGTCGGCATCCCGCTCTTCTTCGACGTCAACCGCTTCGGCGAGTCGCGCACCACCGGCCTGTTGCCGTTCTTCATCCGCAACCGCTCCGAGCGCGAGAAGGACAGCGGCTACACGATCCCGCCCATCCTGACGTGGTGGCGCTCGCGCGACGACGGCACCAAGACCGACGCCGTCGTCTTCCCGCTCTTCTGGCACTTCGGCGGCGAGAAGACCTCGACGACCGTGTTCGCGCCCTTCGTCTGGGACTTCAAGCGCGGCGAGTCGCGCACCACCGTCGCCTTCCCGCTCTTTTTGCACATCCGCCGCGGCGACTGCGACGCCTCGCTCGTCCTGCACGTCTACTACAGCAAGCGCTGCGGCGAAGAGCACGCCGTCGGCACCTGGCACCTCGACGTCTTCCCGCTCGTGCAGGTCGGCCGCCCGCGCAAACACGATCTCGAGTGGTATTTCCTCGAGGGCCTGTTCGGCTACTGGCGCCAGGGCCGCAATCGTAACCTTCGTCTCTTCTGGGTCCTCGACTTCGCGCTCGAGCCGGTGCCGGCGTCGAACCTGTCGTGGTTCGGCTCGACGCCGACCTCGGCGCGCGAAATGTTCTAGTCCGCCCATTGCCGCCGCGCGCGCGCGTGTCCACAACCTCGTCGTGGCCAGGTCGTCGTCGCACGCGCGCGTCGAGGCGTTGACCGGCGCGCGCGCGTTCGCCGGCGTCTATATTCTCCTCCTGCACTTCGGCCGCCCGCTGTTCGCGCACGCGCCGCGCTGGGCCGAGACGCTGCGCCACTCCGGCTACGTCGCGACCTCGTTCTTCCTCTTGCTGTCGGGGTTCGTGCTGACGATCGCCTACGGACCCAAGCTCGCCGATGGGCGCATGAGCGCGCGCGAGTTCCTCGTCGCCCGCGTCGCGCGCGTCTATCCCTGCTTCGTCCTCGCGATCGCGCTGCTCGTGCCGCTGGCGCTCGTGCACTCGTGGGGCTCGGTCACCGCCGCGTTCGGCGACGCGTCGTGGAAGGCCAAGATCGCCACCGGCATGGCGCACGCGACGATGACCCATGTCTTCATCCCACGCTTCATCACGTCGTGGAACCTGCCCGACTGGTGCGTGAGCGTCGAGATGTGGTTCTACCTGGCCCTGCCGCCGCTGGTCGCCTGGCTGGTCGCGCGTCCACGCGCGCGCACGCTCGTCGCCGTCGCCGCCGGCGCGTGGCTCGTCGCGATCGTGCTGGCGTCGGCGTACGCGATCCTGTCGCCCGATGGCGTCCACGCCGACGTCGAGTCGACCGCATTCTGGCTCAGCGTCTTGAAGTTCACGCCCTACACGCGTTGGCCCGAGTTCGTCGCCGGCGCCGCGCTCGGCGCGCTCTGGCTGCGCACGCCGGCCGAGCGCCGCGACACGCGCTTCGCCACGCCGCTCGTCGCCGGCGGCGCGCTCGCCTGCGCCGCGATCTTATTGTGCGGGCGCACAATTCCTTATGTGCTGTTGCACAACGGCGCGCTCCTACCGCTCTACGCCGCCATCGTCTGGGGGCTCATGCTCGGCCGCGGCCCGCTGCATCGCGCGCTCTCGCTGCGCCCGCTGACGGCGCTCGGCGATTCGAGCTACGTCCTCTACATCCTGCAGGTGCCGCTGTTGCAGTGGATGGTGCTGGTCACCGGCAACCGCTACGACGCGCTCGGCGCGCGCTTCACGGCGATCGCGCTGCCGCTCATCCTCGCCATCGCCGTCGCCGTGCACCACCTCGCCGAGCGGCGCGCGCAAGCCTGGCTACGCCCCCAGCTCGCGCGACTGACGACGCCCTTGGCCGGCTACTTCGCGGGCAGCTCGATCACGAGCATGCGAAACCCGCCGGCCGCGTCCTCGACGCGCTCGTGATGCGGCGGCCGATCGCCGCCCTTGGTCTTGATCGTGACCTTCACGTCGTGCCCCTTCGACGCCGTCGCCACTTCCTTCACCGACGTGTCGAACCCGCGCACGTCGAGCGCGCGCCGGTTATTGCGTAGCGGCACCACCGTGTTCTTCAGCGTCACTACCACTTCGCCGGGCGCATCGTCGACGTGATACTCGGGCGCCGCCGTCACCTCCAGGAACACCGTCGGCACGCCCTCCTTCACTTGAAACCCCGACCACGTCATCCGCTGCGGCCCCTTCTTCAGCGGCAATCGCGGCGGATGCGGCGGCAGCGCCTGCGCGCCCGGCGCCACGCCCTTGTACGTGCCCTCGGCCGCGCCCTTGTCGTTGACGTTCAGGTTGCCCTTGGCCTCGTCCGACGCCGCCGCCGGCGTCGCGTCGTCATCGTCGCTCTTGGACGACTGCGCCCACGCGGCCACCGACACCATGAGCACCGATACGACGATGAATCGCATACCTCGAGAATAGGCTTCCCCGTCGACGGCTACAACTTTTGCGTGGCCGGCGGATCCTGCGCCACGAGCGCGTCGGCCGCCTCGCCGAGCACGAGCCGCCGCGCCTCACCGACGAGGAAGATCGATCCGGCCACGATCACGCGCTCACCCGCCGCCGCCGCCAGCGCCGCTTCCAGGCTCTGCGCGACCGTCGCGCCGGGCGCGAGGCGCGCCAGCTCCTCGGGCGCCAGCGCCCGCGGCGTCGGCGGCGCCGTCACGATCACGCGCGCCGCCTTTTTCGCCAGCGGCGCCACGATCGCCCGCGCGTCCTTGCCCGCCACCACGCCGACGACGAGCGTCCAGTTCCCCTCGGGCCACGAGGCCGCCAGCGCGCGCGCGCCCTCTTCGTTGTGCGCCGCGTCCACCATCACGGTCGGCGACAGCCGCTCCATGCGCCCGGGCCACTTCACATTCGCGAGGCCCTCGCGGATCGCGCGTGTGCCCACGCCTAGCCGCTCGAGCGCGCGCCGCGCCAGGGCCGCGTTCCGTCGCTGATGCGCGCCCGCCAGCGCCAGCGTCGGCAGCTCCGCGTCGTCGAAGTCGCGCCCGAAGCGCTCGATCGGCGCCGCGCCGACGCGCTCGGCCTCCGCCTGCAGCACCGCCGCCGCGCCCTCGTCGGCGCACGCAAACAGCGCCGCAGAGGCGGGCTTCCAGATCCCCGCCTTCTCGCGCGCGATCTCCGCGATCGTCGGCCCGAGCACGTCCGTATGATCGAGCCCGATCGACGTCACCACCGCGCAGCGCGGCCGCTCGACCACGTTGGTCGCGTCGAGCCGCCCGCCGAGGCCCACTTCCATCACCGCGACGTCGACGCGCGCCTCGGCAAACGCGAGCAGCGCCATCACCGTCACCACTTCGAAGAAGGTCGCGCCCTCGCCGGCGCCGAGCACGCGCTCGGCCAGCTCGACCGCGCGTTCGCGCCCGATCTCGGCGCCGTCGACGACGATGCGCTCGGTGAAGCGCAAAAGGTGCGGCGACGTATACAACCCGACGCGCCGCCCGTCGGCACGCGAGCCGGCCGCGATCATCGCCGCCGTCGAGCCCTTGCCGTTGGTCCCGCCGACGTGCACCACCTCGAGCCCACGCTCGGGATTGCCCACGGCCGCCAACAACGCGCGCGTCCCGTCGAGCCCCGGCCGCACGCCGAAGCGGCGCAGCCCGACGAGCCTTCCGAGCATCGCCTCGTAGGTCAACTGTGGACTGTCGACTGCCGCCCGTTGACTCGAGGTCCGAGCAGCTCGACGAGACGCGCCAGCATCTCTCTCATGTCCTGCCGCTTGACGATCGAATCGACCATCCCGTGCTGCAACAGGAACTCCGATCGCTGAAACCCCTCGGGCAGCTTCTGCCGGATCGTCTGCTCGATCACGCGCGGCCCGGCGAATCCGATGAGCGCCTTCGGCTCGGCCACGATCACGTCGCCGAGCATGGCGAACGACGCCGCCACGCCACCCGTCGTCGGATGCAAGAGCACGCTCACGTACGGCAGCCCCGCCTCCTTGAGCCGCGCCAGCGCCGCCGTCGTCTTGGCCATCTGCATCAGCGACAGGATGCCTTCCTGCATGCGCGCGCCGCCCGACGCGTTCAAGATGATCGCCGGCACCCGCTCGGCGAGCGCGCGCTCGAAGAGGCGCGTGATCTTCTCACCGACGACGGATCCCATCGATCCGCCCATGAACTCGAACACGAAGAAGCCGATCGACACCGGCCGCCCGCCGATGGTCGCGCGCCCCTCGCGAAACGCGTCGGCCGTGCCCACCTGCTTCTGCGCCGCGCGCAAGCGATCGGCGTAGCGCTTGGAGTCGCGGAACTCGAGCGGATCCTCGGGCTGGATCGTCCGATCCTCCTCGACGAACGATCCTTCGTCGACGGTGATCTTGATCCGCTCCTCGGTCGGCATGACGAAGTGGAAGCCGCACTTGGGGCACGTCCACAGGTTCTCCTTCACCTGCCCCGACGGCACCGTCTCGCCGCAGTCGTCGCACTTCTGGAACACGCCCGACGGCACCGACCGCTTGGTCTTCGCCGCCACCTCCGGCTTCATCTTCGACTTCGGCCGCGACCACCAGGCCATGGCTAGCTCCCGAACCTTTCCTTCATCTCCAGGAACTCGAGGAACTCGGCGAGCTTTCCCACTTCGGCGATGAAGATGGAACCGACTTGCTTCTGCAGCAGCTTTGCTTTTTCCAAGCCGTCGAGCCCGTCGACGACGTCCTTCGGCTCTTTGGCGCCGACGAGCTGCGCCAGATCGTCGATCGAGATGTCGATGCGCACGCCCGGCCCGTCCGCCTGCCCGCGCTGATCGGCCAGGAGGCGCAGCTGATGCACGATGCGATGATTGAGATCCTGCTTGAGCAGCGTCTCCACCTGCGAGTTCGCCTGCGACAGCCTGAGCGACAGCTTCTTGATCATGCGGATCGCGATCTCGGCGTTGCCGCGGATCATCGCCTCGAACGTCCGCGCGTCGAGCACGAGCAGGTGCGCCTCTTCGATCACCGTCGCCGTCGCCGAGCGCGGCTGCTTGTTGATGATCGCCATCTCGCCGAAGAACTCGCCCGGCGGCAAGGTCGCCAGGTGCGCCTCGCGCCCGCGCACGCGCCGCGTGAGCTGCACGCGGCCTGATTGGATCACGTACATGTGCTTGCCCGGATCGCCCTCGGAGAAGAGCACGTGGCCGACCGGATAGGTCTCGCCGAAGCGCTCGAACATGCCCGTCGCCGTCGGCCGATTCGGATCCTTCGTGTCGCTCACGGCCACGACCCTAGCACGCGGCGGGTCGCCGGCGCCACCGACGGCGGAAGCGCCGCCAATTCGCCTTTGAGCCGCGCCAGGTCCTCCTCCGAATCGACGTCGTGCCAGGGCGGCAACAGCGCGTGCGCGCGGCCGGCGAGCCGCTCGAGCGTCGTCGTCAACACCGCCGGCGTCGACCAGCTCACGTCCGCGAACAGCTCGGGCACCGCCACGCGCGCGCCGATGAGGTAGTAGCCGCCGTCGTCGGACGGCCCGATCACCACGTCGCACGCCATCAGCGCATCGAGCGCCTCGTGCAGGTGCGCGCGCGGCAGCGTCGGCGCGTCCGATCCGATGATCACCACCGGCCCCGTCGCCACGTGCGTCGCAATCGCCCGTGCCATGCGCGCGCCGAGATCGCCGTCGCCCTGCGACTCGACGACGAGCCGCTGCGACTTGGCGAGGTGCTGCACGCGCGGATGATCGACGTCGCCGGCGACAGCGAGCACGCGCCGCGCGCCGAGGCCTTGGGTGAGCGCGCAGGTGTCGTCGAGGAACGCCTCGTAGAGCGCGAGCGCCGACTCGGCGCCGATCGTCTTTCCGAGCCGCGTCTTGACCGCGCCCAATTCCGGCGCGCGCGCGAAGATCACAATCGTCGACATCAGCGCCTGCCCATCAGCGCGCCGTCGCGTGCCGCAAGATCGTGAAGATGATCTTGTACGACGACGCCACGCTCCCCTTGATTGTCTGCGAGATCTTGCTGCGCCCGCCCGCGCGCCGCCGATAGCTCACCGGCACCTCCGCGATCCGGAGGCCGCCGCGCGCCGCCTTGACCTGCATCTCGATGTTCCACCCATGCCCGGCGTCGCTCATGCCGAGCGCGATCAGCGCCGGCAGCCGAATCGCGCGAAACGGCCCGAGATCGGTGTAGCGCTGCCCGTAGATGGCGCGAATCATCGTCGTCGCCACGCGATTGCCGACGCGCTGCTGCAACGCGAGCGCGCCCGGCTCCGCCTGTCCGAGCGCGCGCGAGCCGATCACGAGATCCGCCGATCCGGCGCGAATCGGCTCGAGCAGCCACGGCAGCTCGCTCGGCTCGTCCGCATAATCTCCGTCGACGAACACGACCACGTCGGGCGGCCGCGCCAGCGCCTGCAGCTCGTTGACTCCGCGGAGCAGCGCCGCGCCGTATCCCGGCGTCGGCTCGGCCAACAATTGCGCGCCGCCTTCGACCGCCGCCTTGGCCGTTCCGTCCGTCGAGCCGTTGTCGACGACGTAGATGGTGCGCACCGCATCTTTGGGGATCGCGCGGAGCACCAGCGGCAGCGACTCCTCTTCGTTGCGTGCCGGAATCACGACGTCGACGATGAGCGCCACGCTCAATGCCCCGTCGTCGCCAGGATCTGCCAGACCATGATCGCCATCTCCGCGGCGATCAAGATGGCGACGGCAAACTCGAGCACGAACGTCTGCCGCTGCCGCGCCAGATCCACCAGCAGCACCAGGTTGTCCTGGAACATGCGCAGCTTCGCGTCGAGCGCGCGATAGCGATCGTCGACCTCGAGCATCTTGCGCAGGCCGAGCCACAAGCGATCGAGCTGCTCCGACTCCCAGGTCGCGTCCGGCTTGTCGAACAGCGCCAGCGTCGAGATGACGTCGTTGCGCGTGGCGATGCACAAGCCGATGAACTGCAGCGTATTGGGCACGCGCCCGGGGATGCGCCCGGCCTTGCGCAGCTCGTCGGCGATGCGATCGGTCTCGGCTTCGATCTCGGCCACGTCGTCGGCGTAGTAATCCATCGCCACCGACTGCGCC
>DASXOU010000557.1:0-5810 GCA_036494045.1 Polyangia bacterium
CACGGCGGCCGCGAGCCACCACCCATGTACACGCGCGCGCATGGACCGTCGCGGCATGATAGCACGATCTCAGGGCTTTAATCGCAGCGAAAGCGCGTATTCCACGTCGAGGCTCGTCGTCGTATGGGCCGTCGTATGGGCGTCGGTTCGCGGCGCGCCGGCGCCGACCGAAAGTGGCAATTTCCGCTGAACGACGACGATCGGCCCCGGCGTTCCCGCCGCCCAGCTCACGCCGTCGATGCGCTCGCCCGCGCCGACGCCGCCCGCGTCGAACAGCTTGGCTCCCGGCGGCAGCGCCCCCGGCGGCCCCATCGTCGCGCCCGCCGGCAGCACCACCACGCGCAGGTCGACGCCGGGAACCCCCGTCACTTCGCCCGCCAGCGTGCCCCCGCCTTTGCCGCTCGCGGTGCGCACGTAATAGTAGTCGACGTCGTCGATGCGCCCGAGCGTCCCGCGCATCGTCTCCCCGACGGTGAGCGGCAGCGCCGCCGACGCCACGTCGTCGGGCTCGGTCTCGTGATTCGCCTCGACCGGCTGCCACGTCGCCGTCAGCGTGTACCAGTCGCTCACGTTCTCCGTCGCCGCCCGTCCCGCCGTCCACACCTCGCGCACCGCGATGTAATGCTCGCCCGGCTTGAGCTTGAGGTTCGGCACGATCTCCCCGTCGCCCACGCCGCCGTTGTCCGCCTCGACGATCTTCTTGCCGGTGCCGTCGAACACCTCGAGCATCAGCTCCATGTTCGGCAGCCCCGTGACCTCCGCGCGCAGCACCTTCGGCTCGGTGCCGTCGACGCGAAAGCGAAAGAAGTCGCGATCCGACTCCTCGACGCCGATGCGCTTTCCAATTTGCCCGCGAATCGGACGCCCCGAGGCGATCGGATTGGCCTCGCCCGGCGAGTTGTTCGGCTCGACCTCGCTGCCCTGCACCGCCACCTCGGGCGCCAGCCGCGTGAAGTACACGAACGCCCCCGCGCCCGCGACGGCGACGAGCGGCACGATGGCGAGCCCGAGCCAGCGCCTCCGCTTGAGCCCGCGCTCGTACGCGTCGAAGTCCTCGCGTCGAAGCGGCTGCGCCGCGCCCACCGGCGTCGCCACCGACGCGTCGCTGCGCTCCCCTTTGCCGGGATCGCTCGCGCGCCGCAGCTCCTGCGACACCGTCGACAACCGCTGCGACGGCGCCGACGCCGCCTCCGCGATCGCCGCCTTGAGCTCGTCCGCCGACGCGTAGCGCTCGTCCTTGCGCTTGGCCATCGTGCGCATCACGATCGCCTCGACGCGCGTCGCGATGTGCAGCTCGGGCTTGCGCTTGGACGGCGGCACCAGCTCGTCGGTGAGATGCTGCGTCAGCACCGCCACCGGCGTCGGCGCCGTGAACGGATGCACGCCGGTCAAGACGCGATACATGAGCGCGCCGAGCGAATAGAGATCGCTGCGCCCGTCGAGCTCCTCGCCGCGAATCTGCTCCGGCGACATGTAGAACGGCGTCCCGACCAGCGACCCGCGCGCCGTCACCGCGTTCATCTCCTCCGCGTCGCGCAGCTTGGCGAGCCCGAAGTCGAGCACCTTCACCACGTCGTGCCCGTCGCGCGCGCGCGACACCAGCAGGTTCTCGGGCTTCAGATCGCGGTGCACGATCCCCGCGTCGTGCGCCTCCGACAGCGCGTCGCACACCTGAATCATCATCGGCGCCAGCCGCACGAACGGCACCGGCCCGTCGCGCCGCAAGATCGCGCCCAGGTCCTCGCCTTTGCACAGCTCCATCACCAGATACGACGACCCGCCCGACTCGCCGAAGTCGAACACCTGCACCGTATTGGGCGACGACAGCTTCGACACCGCCTCGGCCTCGCGCCGAAAGCGCTGCGCCACCTCGCGATCCTGCGTCAGCGACGAATGCAGCACCTTCATCGCCGCCAGCTTCCCCATCGCCAGGTGCTCGACTTTGTAGACCGCGCCCATCCCGCCGGCGCCGATCTTGGCCAACACGCGATAGCGCCCGTCGACGGTGGCGCCGATCAGTCGATCGCGATCGGCGCGATCGGCGTGATCGCCCGCCGGCTGCCCGAGCTCCGATCCGCAACGCCCGCAAAATCGCGTCTCGTTGTCCTCGGACACTGTCTGGCAGCGCGGGCACACGATCATCGCAGCACCCGATGCGTCGCCCGCCCGCCGTCGATCTCCACGATCGCCGCCATCCCGCGCTCGACGCTGCCGACGTTGATGCGCTCGCCGTCGGCGCGCCCGCCCGCCTCGTCGACGTGCGCGAACAGCGCCGCCACCGGCGCGATCCGTTCGACGATCGCCGCCATCGCCGCATCGCCCGCATTCACGTCGCCCAGCGCCCAATCGATCGCCGCCGCGCCGTGCCCCTTGGGCGGCGTGTGCGCCACGACGACGCGTGCATGGCCGCGCCCGCTCGAGAGCCGCGCCGCGCCCTCGAGATCGGCCGCCACGTAATGACACCCATTCCGCGAAAACGGATATCCCGGCAACGAAACAATATCGATTTCCCCAGTATCCACGAGCCGCGTGTCGACGAGATCTACGACATCCACGCCTTTGTCGTGCACCCGTTTCACCGCCGCATGAAACAAGTTTTCCCGCTCGCGCTCCCCCGCCAGCGCCAGCACCGGCGCCCGCGCGCTCGCCGCGATCCCCTCCAGCACCGCCGCGATCTCGTCCTCGCTCTTGCCTAGATCCCCGAGCGCGACCACCGCATCGACCCGCGCCTCCGCGAAGGCCGCGCCGATGCGCCGCAGGTTCGCCATCGTCGCCGTCGTCGCGCCGTTGCTGTCCGCGATCGCGCCCAGCACCAGCCGCCCGCCATGCCCGAGCGCCCGCGCCAGCCGCGCCTCGCCGTGCACCGCGCCACAAGACCACTCCGCCGCGCTCGCGCCGCTCGCCGTCGCTGCGCCATTCGCCGTCGCTGCGCCGTTCGCCGCCGCCTCGCCATTGGCCGTCGCCGACGCCTCCGTCGACCGGCACCCCATCACCCACGCCGCCGCCACCACCAGCACCGCCCTCACGGCCCCGGCGTCTTCTTCGCCCGCTCCAGCGCCGCGCGAATCTTCGGCGAAACCGTCGCCTCGTCGAGCGCAACGTCCGGCTTCCGCGCCAGCACCTCGCGAAACGCATTCACCGCCAGATCGTCGAGCCCCAGCGCCACATACGCAAACGCCTTCAGCCGAAACAGCTCCGCCAGCTGCGCCTCCGACGGCTCGTCATCGGTCAGCACCTTGTCGAGCACCGCCGGCACATCCGAATAGCTGCCGTCCTTGTACGCCTTCTCCGCGATCGCCAGCGACTTGCCGACCTTCTCCGCCAGCTCCGCCTCGCGCTTCTGCGCCTCCTTGGGCGGCGCCGCCGCGAACACCGGCGCCGGGATCTCCTTCGCCTTCGACCCCGGCGACGGCCGCTCCACCACCGGCTGCAGCCGCACCGCGCGGATGTGCACGTGCCCAATCGGCACCAGGATCCGCTCGCCCTTGGCCAGCATCGGCGCCGTCCGAAAGTTGTAATCGGCCAGCAGCTTCGCCTTCGACGCGTCGCCATAGAACGCCCGCGCCACCGACTGCAGCGACTCCGGCACCTCGGTCCGATGCACGTGCTGGAACGGGATCAACAGATCCTGCCCCTCGCGCAGCTTGTCCGTGGGCCGCAGGCCGCTGAACGCCGCCAAAAACGGCGCTCGCCGCCCGTCGTCGAGGAACTTCTTGGCCAGCCCCTCCAGCGTATCGCCCTTGCGCACGCGATAATGGAACGCCGTCGGAATGCGCACCTTCTGCCCGGGCCGAATCGGCTTGTCGCGCTCGAGCCCATTGGTCTCGAGGATGAATATCGCCTGCGAACGATTCCCGTAATAATCGGCCGCGATCGATTCCGGCGTATCTCCGGGCTTCGCCGAATAGGTGACGACCTTGCCCGACGCCGTCGCCGCGACCGCCAGCACCAGCAGCGCCGCAGCGACGGTCCTCATTTCTTGGCCAACGCGATCTTCAGCGTCGAGAGCGCCCCGCGCTTGATATTCACGTCCCGCTTTGCGATATTGAAATAAGGATTTCTAAATTCGATATTGTGCTCGCCTTCAGGTATCGAAAGCGCCTTACTGAACGGCGTAGTATCGGTATATTTCCCGTCGACGTAAACCTCCGCCCACGGATCCACCAATATCTTGAGAAACCCGGGCGGCTTCGGCGGCGGCGGCACCGCCGCCATCACCGCCGGCGGCGCGCCGATCTGCGACGCGTGCACGAACGCCACCGCCAGCGCCATCGCCCCCAAGATCGCCCCCTGCACCGACGCCAGCCGCTTCATCCCCGCCCACCCGAGCGGCCCCGGCAACGACGGCGTCTTGTAGCCGCCCGCGATCGCCGGATGCAGCTGCGCGTCCGCCTCTTCCTGCGTAATGATTCCTTTGTCGCGCAGAAACAATACGAGCCGCGCGTGATAATTCATTTCCACGCGCTTCGAAATGAACCGTTCCAACGCCAAAACGAAGTCCTGCGTCGATTTATAACGGTCTTCTTTCCGCTTCTGCATCACGCGCGCCATGATGCGCTCGAGCTCGCGCGGAATCTCCGGATTCAGCTTCCGCGGCGACGGGTACTTCTCGAGCCGGATCTTGTGCATCACGCTCTTGTGATCGTCCTCGATGAACGGCTTTCTGCCGCACACCATCTGATAAAGGACAATCCCCAGCGAAAACATATCCGACCGATAATCGAGCTTATCTCCCAATATCTGCTCGGGGCTCATATACGACGGCGTCCCCAGCCCCGTGCCCGTCTCCGTCAGATCGCCGAACGCCTGGTCGCGCGCGATGCCGAAGTCCATCAGCTTCACGCCGCCGTTCTTACCGATCATGATGTTGGCCGGCTTGATGTCGCGATGGATGATGCCGCGGTAGTGCGCGTAATCGAGCCCGCGCGCCACCTGCATCGCGATGATCGCCGCCACGTCCGGCGGTAACATCGGACACTTGTCGAGGAGATCGTACAGATCGATCCCCTCGACGTACTCCATCACGATGAAGTACGCGCCGCCGAGCTTGTGAAAGTCGTAGATGTGAATGATGTTCTCGTGCTGCAGCGACGAGACCGACAGCGCCTCGCGCTCGAACCGGATCGCGAACTGCGAGTCCTGAGCAACCGAGGTCTTGAGCGCCTTGACGGCGACCGTTCGGTTGAGGCTCTCCTGAACGGCCTTGTAGATCACGGCCATGCCGCCCGAGCCGATCTCCTCGACGATGCGGCAGTTTCCGATTCGCTCGATCATCAGGAAGCCCGCCAGATTATGCGGGCGCCGAGCGCTCGGGTCAAACCTCGAGCAAGCTCCGAATCGCCCCTTGCCTCGTCATGGAGAGCGGCTACATAAAGCTTCGCTCTCGTCGCTGCGAAACCGCCGCGAAAAAAATCGACGATTGGAAGATTTTTTAGGTTGACCTGCGGGCGGCTGGTTGTTAGATACAGCGCCCTCGACGCGGAGCAGCGGAACGAAAACTCCGACGGGCGGGACTGAAAACCGGCTGAAAAATTCTTCTCGATTTTTCTTGACGGTTTCAGGGATGTGAAGTAGAAGAACGGTCCCTCGAAGCTGAGGAAAACCGAAGTTGGTTTTGGTCTTTGAAAACTAAATAGTAGATCGACGAAGTGAGCGTAATGCTCATATGTCTCGACTCTCGAATGCGGAGAAGAGACATGTTTTTGGGCCAATAGCAGTCATGAACTGCGAGTTTCGATGGGTTCTTTCGGGAATCTATCGTTAAAAATCTCTTCGATTTAATTGGAGAGTTTGATCCTGGCTCAGAGCGA
>DASXOU010000558.1:0-1932 GCA_036494045.1 Polyangia bacterium
CAGCTCGCCGCGTCGGCCGATCGCACGGTCACCACCTTCGCCGGCTCGGGCGTCAGCGGCGACAGCGACGGCGCGGCGGCGAGCGCCGCCTTCCACGCGCCGTGGGGCGTGGCCGCGGCGCCCGACGGCAGCGTGTGGGTCGCCGATCGCCTCGCCGGCAGCGTGCGGCACATCGCCGGCGGCAGCGTCACCACCGTCGTCGGCAAGCCGACCGTCGACGCGCCGGCCGGCATCAGCGTCGGCGCCGACGGGACCGTCTACGTCGTCGACGGCACCGTCGGCGGGCTGACCGTGATCGCGCCCGGCGGCGCCGTCTCGCAGCCGGTGCTCGCCGCCGGCACCTACCTCACCGGCGCGCTCGTCGACGGCAGCGATCTGTGGTTCGTCGACAGCGGCCGTTGCGCGCTCGTCGATCGCGCCGCCGACGGCACGCTCACCACCTACTTCGGCGCCCTCGGCTTCTCCGACGGCGCGCTCGGAAAAGCCGGCATGTGCCCGATGGGCCAGCTCGCCAAATTCGGCAGCGCAACGCTCGTCGGCGACGGCGGCAACGGCACCTATCGCATCGTCGACATCGGCAACGGCGTGGTGCGCTCGCTGGCCGCGCCGGGCTCGATGATCCATCCGCTCGGCGTCGCCGTCGACAGCGCGCGCCGCATCGTCTACGTCGCCGACACCGGCAGCTGCGTCGTCCGCGCCGCCAGCTACTGAGGACTCCGTGCATCGGCGGGCGCAACCGATCGTGCGCGCCGCGATTTCGCAACCAACGCTTTCCGCCGAGCACACGCACTCGTTACAGAGCGAGGGCTATGACGTCGGCGCATGCCCAGCTCCAACAGCACCGCGTCGCGCGCCGCCGCGCTCTCGTTCCTGCTCATCGCCGCCGGCGCCGTCTACTCGTCGCTGACGACGCTGCGGCAGTCGGCCCTCGAGCGCGCGCGCGCCGCCCAGCCGCTGCGCCGCCGCGACGCCACCGCCGGGCCGCGCGACGACCACGCAGGCACCGCCGCGCGCGCCGCCGTCGGCAAGCAGATCTTCTTCGACGCCAACCTCTCCGATCCGCCCGGCACCAGCTGCGCGAGCTGCCACGATCCCGCGCACGGCTACGCCGGCAACCACGGCTCAACCATCGGCGTCGCGCGCGGCAGCCGTCCCGATCACTTCGCGCGCCGCAACACGCCGTCGGTGATGTACCTCGGCTTCGTCCATCGCTTCCACTGGCATTGGGAAGAGGACGCGCCGCTGCCCGACGGCGCCGGCGGTTTCTTCTGGGACGGCCGCAGCGACTCGCTGGCCGCGCTCGTCGAGCAGCCGCTCCTCAATCCCGACGAGATGAACGGCGGCTCGCGCGCGCGCGTCGCGGAGATCCTGCGCGCCGCCGCCTATGCCGAGCCGCTGCGCGTCGCGTTCGGCGCCGGCGCGCTCGACACGCCCGACGAGGCCATGCGTGCGCTCGGCGCCGCGCTCGAGGCGTTCCTCGGGTCCGACGAGCTGTCGCCATTCACCTCGCGCTACGACGACTTCGTCCGCGGCCGCGCCACGCTCACTGCCGAGGAGGAGCGCGGCCTCAGCCTCTTCCGCGATCCGGCCAAGGGCAACTGCGCCTTTTGCCACAAGCTCGATCCCGGCTCGTCCAATCCGCGCCGCTCGCCGTTCTCCGACTTCGGCTTCGAGGTCGTCGGCGCGCCGCGCAACCTGGCGCTGCCCGCCGGCCGCGCGCCCGATCTCGGATTGTGCACCGCGCGCCCCGGCACGCACGCCGACGAGGAGCGCCTGTGCGGCGCCTTTCGCACGCCGTCGTTGCGCAACGTCGCCACGCGCTCGCGCTTCCTGCACAACGGCGCGCTCCGCCGCTTGCGCGACGTCGTCGCCTTCTACGCCACGCGCACCATCGACACGCGCCGCTGGTATCCGAGCGGCGTCGCCTTCGAC
>DASXOU010000559.1:0-11278 GCA_036494045.1 Polyangia bacterium
ACGTCGCCGCCGCCCGCCGCCACCTTCGCGACCGCCGCCGCCAGCGCCGGGACCGCCGCCCGGACCGCCGCCGCCCGACGGTGGAACGCCCGCGCCGCTCACGCCCGCACCTCGCGCAGCTGCAACATCAGATGCTCCAGCACCAGCGACGGCGCGACGTTGCCGCGCAGCGACTCGGTCGCCTCGTCGGTGGCGCGCAGCGCCGAGAACAGCGACGCCGCCGGCCACGCCGCGAACGTCGCCGCCGCCTGCGCGCGCTCGCTCGGCACGCGCCCGTCGGCCACCGCCTCGCGCACGAGCAGCGCATCGCGCAGCCGCTTCCACAACGCGAGCACCAGATCGATCGCCTCGTCGCGATCGGCTGCCAATTCGCCGACCGCCTCGAACATCGCCGACGCCGACTTCGCGGCCAGCGCCTTCTCGACGCCGGCGAGCGCCTCGGGCACGTCCGTCGACTCCGGCGGAGGCGCGAAGCGAATGCGCTGGCAGCGCGACAGCACCGTCACCGGCAGCCGCTTCGGCTCCGCCGTCACCAGCACAAAATAGGTGTCGGCCGGCGGCTCTTCGAGCGTCTTCAAGAGCACGTTGGCCGCCTCCGCGCGCTCGGGCACCGGCGCCAGCCCATGCGCCGGATCGAAGATGACGACGCGCGCGCGCCCTTCGTGCGGACGAAACCCCAGCGTCGTCAGAAGCTCGCGCACGCGCTCGGTCAGTCCCTTGGGCGTCATGTCGAACCAGACGACGTCGGGGTGCGTGCCGGCGTCGACCTTGGCGCATTGCGCGCACTCGCCGCAGCCGCGACGGGTCTCGCATTCGAGCACGCGCGCCAGCTCGCGCGCAGCGGCCGCCTTGCCGGCGCCCACCGGGCCCTCGAACAAGTACGCGTGGTGCAGCTTTCCGCCGTCGAGCGCGGCGCGCAACGCCTCGATCATGACCGATGAGCCTATCACGCCGCCGGTGGATTCGCCCGCGCGATGACGTATAAAGAGGGTATGGGGATTCTCGACCGCATCTCGCGACTGGTCTCGTCGAACGTCAACGCCGCCATCGACAAGATGTCCGACCCGGGCAAGGAGATCGACCAGCTCGTCATCGAGATGGAGACGCAGCTGCGCAACGCGCGCAAGGAAGTGCAGACCGCCCTGGCGCAGGAGAAGCGCCAGCGTACGCGCGCCGAGGCGCTGGCCAAGAGCTCGCGCGAATGGGAAGAGCGCGCCGAGCGCGCCGTGCGAGCCGGCGACGACAGCCTGGCCAAGGAAGCGCTCGCGCGCAAAGCGCAGATCGACGGCGAAGGGCAGGAGGCGACCAACGGCCTGTTGGAAGCGACCAGCTTCGCCGAGAAGCTGACCACGTCGCTCAAGCAGCTCGAGCTGCGCATCAACGAGGTCAAGGCGCGAAAAGAGACGCTCAAGGCCAAGGCGCGCGCGAGTAAGGGCGTGAGCTCGATCGGCTCGCCCGCGCTCGACGCCTTCGATCGGCTGCACGCCAAGGTCGACGCCGTCGACGCCGAGGCCGAGCTCGACGAGGAATTGGCGGCGGCGCGCCACGAAGACGCCAAGAGCATCGAGGTCGAGCGCAAGCTCGAGGAGATGTCGAAGACCAAGGATCTCGACGATCGGCTGGCGGCGCTCAAGGCGAAAATGACGGAGAAGAAAGAATGACACGCCTCGCGCTCGCGCTTCCGCTCGTCCTCGTCGCCGGCTGCGCGACGGCGCCCAAGACCGCCGTCGTCGACGGCAAGATCGTGCCGCGCCTGACGCTCGCGTTCACCGGGCAGCCCTACGAGATCAAGCACGAGGGCGCGCATCCGCAGCCGGGCTCGCCCTCGGGCGGGCTCAAGGACGCGGGCGGATCGATCCACGGCCGCATCTGCGGCATGTTCGTCGACTTCGACGTCACCCACAAAGGCGACCACGTGCAGCTCGTTGGCAGCATCGACAACAAGATGCCGGCGGCGATCGACGTGAGCGAGGAGAACGGCTCCCGCCACTTCACCGGCAACCTCGGCGGGCTCGGCGTCGACTTCGTCGCCAACACCGGCGGCATGCAGGGGCACGTCGGCATCCGCGTCTTCGCCGTCGACGCCGCGGCGGACGGCGCCTATCACGGCTTCATGCGCATCCCGGGCCTGCTCGACATCGACAACTCGAAGCAGCGCATCGGCGTGGTGCTGCGCGGGCGCGAGGCGGCGTGGGCGATGCCGCCGGCCGACCAGGCGGCGATCATCCCGTCTCTGCTCACGTGCGGCGGAATGCAGTTTCGCATGGTCGACGCCATCGACGTCGGCTTCGGCGGCACCGCCACCGACCGCCCGCCCGAAACCAGCGCCGTCTACACCAAACGCTGACGGCGGGCCGGGTCCTATTAACCGCATGACGCGAAACGCGCTCACGCTGTTTTTTCGCAGCGCGGTGGTCGCCGCGCTGCCGCTCGTGTCGGCGGCGTGCGGCTCGCAGCGCGTCGAGCGCCCGTCGCCCATTTGTGACGGCGGGTTCTACGCGCTCGATCTGACGGCGGGGGGATGCGGCGCGGGCGGAGTCGGCACCATCGTCGAAGCGGTCGATGGTGGGCTCGGCGACGCCGGCTGTGCCGGCAAGTGCGCAGAGGGAGGCCTTCTCCTTGGCTGCACCGAGCAGCGCAACGGCGACTGCCAGCCGATTGTCGTGTGCCGTGTTGGCTGCGTGGGGCGCGCTCCCGCTGGATTGGCGCCAGCGAACGCGCGCGGCAACGCTCACGGCCGCTATTTCGCCGAGGCGGCGCACATGGAGGCGGCTTCGGTGGCGGCGTTTCGCCGCCTGCGTGCCGAGCTGCACGCGTTCGGAGCGCCGCGCGCGCTGCTCGATGCCTGTACGTCGGCGGCCCGCGACGAGGCTCGTCATGCGCGCAGTGCCGCGCGCCTGGCTCGCCGTTTCGGTTCGACGCCACCGTCGGTGCGGCTGAGCGCGCCGCGACCGCGCACCGCGATGGAGTTGGCGATCGAGAACGTCCGCGAGGGTTGCATCGGGGAAACCTTCGGCGCGCTGATCGCGACCTGGCAGCTCGCCGTCGCCGCCGACGCGCAGATCCGCGCGCATCTGCAGAGCATCATCGGCGACGAGACGCGACACGCCGAGCTGGCCTGGGCCGTCGAGGCGTGGTTGGGCGAGCGGCTCACGTCCGCCGAGCGCGCCCATCTCGCTTCGGTGCGCCTCGACGAATTGGGGCGCCTGGCGCTCGCGCTCGAGCCCGCGGCCGACGGCGAATTGCGGCACGATGCTGGAATTCCCTCGCCGCCGGTTGCGCGCGCCCTCCATCGCGCGTTCGCCGCCGAGGTCGCGCGACGCGCATAGTCTTTCGCCGGAGCTACTCGCGCGCTTGCACGATCGACCGCACGCTCTATCACCACGCCATGAGCATCGATGTCCTCTTCATCGCCGGCTTCGGTCCCGTCGTGCGTGAACCGACCGGGGCGCGACGGCTCTTTGCGCACGCGCTCGGCATTCGCTTCGACGAGGAAAAGGGCGCCTACCTCCACACCGAATCGCTCGACGGCGTGCGCCACACGCGTGGATCGAATTCGATGTCGAAGATGTAGAAACCGCCACGGCCGATCTCGAAGCGCGCGGTTATCGCATGCTCGTGAAGAACAAGAAGGAGCCGTGGGGACAGACCGTGAGCCGCCTGCTCGGGCCGGACGGTTGGCTCGTCGGCATCACGCGCACGCCGTCGCTGCGCGACGGGAAATAGCCAGCGGGGCTTACTGCCCCTTGAAGAAGAAGGGGAAGCTGACGTTGCAGATGACGCCGTTGGGCTTGGGGAACTGCCAGTTCTTGACCTGACGCGACATGCAGCTCTCCGCGCTCGGGTTGCCGAGCGAGCTCGACCCGACCTTGGCGCCGTCGACGCGCCCGTCGAGGTTCACCTTCCAGTCGAGCACGACCTTGCCCGCCAGATGCGGGAAGCGCTGCAGCTCCTTCTCGTAGCAGAACTGGATCGCCGCCGCGTGCGACTGCACGACCTTCAGGATCTGCTCCTTCGACAACCCGCCGTCCGAGTTGGGCGTGCCCGTCTGCACCGCGACCTTGAGCTCCTTGCCCACGTGCCCCGGCCCGTTGCCGTTGTTGTGCGCGCCATGTCCGCCGCCACCGACGGCGAGCGAGCCGACGCCGAGCAGCTGTCCGCCGCCCTTGCCGCCGCCGCCCGGGCCTTCGCCGCGTGTCGACATGCCGCCGTTGCCTTTGCCGACGACGAGCTCGGTGCCCTTTAGCCCCGCCATCGCCGTCGTCATCGTCGCGTCCGGGGTGTCCGACAACAGCGTCTTCAGCGCCACCGACTGCTTCGACGCCTTGACCGCGCCGAGCAGGCCTACAGTCGACACCTTCTTGACGATCTGATCCTTGTCGCCCTTGGGAATCTTGGTCTCGGCGACCTTGGCGTCGTTGTTTCCGATCTTGCCTTCCTTTTCGCGCGCGCGCTTCGACGCGTCTTCCTCGCGCACTTTTCGCGGCTGCGGCTTCGGCGGCTCGGGCTCCTTTGGCGGCTCGAGCAGGATCTTGGCGATCGCCGTCGACGGCGGCGGATCGATGTCGAGCGCATCGTCGGCCGGCCCGCCGAAGATCCAACCAATGGCGAGGATCGCGATGTTGACCACCGCCGCGAACGCCAGCGCTTGCCCGAAGAAGCGATCGATGAACCCGCCCGTCGGCCCGACGGCGATCCCCGGCGCCACGAACTGGAAGAAGAAGGCGACGTCGCCCGTGTCGTCGAGCGCGACGATGCCCCAGTCGCTCGTCGCCAGCGGCTGCTCGCGATGCTGTCCGGCGGCGATGCCACGCCCGCGCCGCAGAAAATCGGTGACCGCGCACGCCTCGCGCTCGATCGACAGCTTGCCGGTCATCCCGTCGGCGAGCGTGAGCACGAAGCCGGTCGCATCGGCCGACGGATGAAACAGCGGAAAGCGATCGCCGAGCTGCGACGACGGAACGATGAAGGTGTCGTCCTTCGACGAGCCCACCGTGATCGCCTGCGGCGACGTGAAGACGCGCTCCTCGAGCGGCTCGCCGTGCCACACCAACACCACTCGCAACGGACGCGATCCGGAAGTCATCGCGTCGGTAATGTTATCACATCTCGTCGGTGGAGCGCTTCAATTCGGGGATGAAGCTGCGCTTGTCGGGCGCTGTGGTATCGAACTCGGACTTCATACGGTTCAGGAAGTAGAGCAGCTGCGGCGTCTTCAACTTGCCGTCGATGTCGAGCCCGCCGAACGTGTACTGCTTCGATTTTTGGCCGGTCTTCGGGTCGACTTGGGTTGGACCCCCGTCGTTGTCGCCGCCTTTGGGAGCCGGCCCCTTTTTCTTCTGCGCGCTCGCCGTCGCAGATGTCACCAGCGACGACAACGCAACGGCAGCGACGAGAGTCACGAGGCGCTTCACGACGAGCCTCCTTCCTTCGATTGTGCCGGAGCCGGGGCCGTCTTGGCAAGCTCGCGCAGGCGCGACTCGGCGTCGGCCCGCCGCGGATGATTGGCGCCCGCGTGCTTCATGAACTCATCGAAGCGCGCGCGCGCTTTTTGCGGCTGCTTCAGAAAGTCCATCTGCAGGACGCCGAGGTTGAAGAGCGCGTCGGCGGCGCCGGGCCCGTTCGGATCGGCGGCGAGCGCCTTCTCGTACGCCTTTTGTGCCGCGTCGAACTTGCTTTCGCCACGCTCGGCCACGCCGAGCGCGTTCCACGCCTCGACATCGGTGCCGTCGGCGTGCGTGACCGCGCGCAGCTCCTCGGCGGCGCGCGCGTAGTCGCCGCAGTCGAGATAGACCATCGCCTTGTTGCGTCGCGCGACGGTGAGCGCGGGATCGATGCGCGAGGCCGAGTCGAAGTCGGCGAACGCTTCTTGATCGCGCCGCCGCGCCAGCGCCACCAGGCCGAGGTTGTTGTAGACGTCGGCGGCGGCCTTGGACTCCTTGTCGATGTCGAGCGCGCGATGGAGCACGAGGTCGGCGAGCTCATGCTGGCCGCGCGCTTCGTAGACCATCCCGAGCGCCGACAACGCCGGCGCCGAGCGCGGCTCGACGCGCAGGACCGCGCGCAAGGTCTCGGTCGCCTCGTCGAGCTTGTTGGCGCGCCGCTGCGCGTTGGCCAGCTGCACGCGCACCGCGTTGGCCTCCTTCGCGCCCGGCTGCTTGTCGAGGAACGCGCGCAGCGTCTTGGCCGCATCGCCCGGCCGATTGGCCTGCGCGTACGCCTGCGCCAGCGCCTGCGCCGTCGGCGCGTGCGTCGGCAGGATCGACTGCGCCTTTTCGAGCGCGGCGATCGCCTCGTCGGTGTGATGGCGCCCGAGCTCGATCCAACCGGCGTCGTACCACGCCTCCCACAATCCGGGATCGATCTCGACGGCGTCCTTCAGCCGCTCGAGCGCGCGCTCCTGATTCCCCGGCCCGAGGCGCACCAGGCGCGCCGCGTCTTTCAACGCCTCGATCGCCTCCGGCTTGGCCGGCGGTAGCTTGGGAATCTCCGCCTGCTTCACCGCCGGCCCGCACCCGACGACGAAGAGAAACAGGAAGATCAGAAGGTCAGAAGGACAGACTGATCTTTTGATCTTCTGATCTTCCTGTTTACTCATCTCTGCACCGCGCTGACGAAGGGCAGGTTCATGCGCGGCTCGGCCGCGGCGGGGCGCGAGCGCGCCTCGTTCTCCGCCGGGAACTCTTGATCGCTCATGCGACCGAGCGCCGCGCGCAGCTTTTGCGTGAACTCGTTGTAGACGCCGAGCTGCAGCGCCTTCTCGTAGCCGCCCTTGTAGGCGTCGACCGCCTTCTCCTCGACGACGACCACGACCTTCTCGAGCTCGTCGCGATAGACCTGCTGCTCGTCGGCGTTGAGATCCTTGGGCACCGGCGCGCCGCGCAATGCCTTGGAGAAGCGCTCGTACGCGTCACCGATGCGATAGAGCGACGCCGTCGCCCACTCGGGATCGCCGAACGTGACCACGTCGATGTACGCCTGCTTGGCCTGCTCGAGCAGCTTCGATTTCTCGTCGAGCGTGCGCTTGAGCTTCTTCGGATCCGACGCCAGCTTGACGCGCTCGAAGTCGCGAAACACCATTTCGCCCTCGAGATAGCGCGCGTGCGCCGCCGGCCCCGCGGCGCTCTTGTCGGCGCCGCGACGATAGAGCGCGACCGCCTCCTTGAGCGGCCCGGCCGCGCGCTTTTCCTGACCGGCGGCCATGAGCTCCGCGCCCTGACGCGAGAACGCCTCGATGGTCTGCGGCGTGCCCGGATACTTGAGCGCGTAGTCGGCGAACGCGCGCGCCGCCGCTTCGTGCTGTCCGGCGTCGGCGTAGACCACGCCGATGCGGAACGCCACCTGGCGCACGTCGTCGCGCGTCTTGTAGCGCTGCGCGTACGTGGTGTACGCGGCGATCGCCGCCTGCGTCTGCCCGAGATGCTCGCGCAGAAGCGCCGCGTTGAACAGCGCGTCGGCGGCGTGCGTGTCCTTGGGATAACGATCGGCGAGCGTCTGATAAAACCCGGCCGCCTGATCCCATAGCGCCGCCTGCTCGTACAACTTGCCCGCCGACCAGGCCGCGTTCGGCGTCTCCGACGCCTGCGGATATTTGTCGACGAGCACCTGGTCGAGCTTGACCGCCTCTTCGGGCTTGCCCGCCTTGACGTAGAGCGTGGCCGCGTTGGTCAGCGCCGCCGTCGCCTTCGGCGTCGTGGGGAACTCGTTGGCGAGGCTCACGTAGATCTCGGCGGCGCCGACCGGATCCTTGTCCGCCTTCTCTTCGCCCGCCTTCATGCCGGCGTCGATCACCAGCTTGCCGAGGCGCTGCTGATCGGCGGCCGACTGGAACGCCGGCACCTTCAAGAGCCGGCGCGCCCAGCTCTCGACGTTCTCGTAGTCGTGCGCCTTGTTGAGCGACTCGAGGATCTTGTCGCCGGCCGCCGCCGCGACCTCTTTTTTTGGATATTTTTCGACGATCAAACCAAAGCGTTTCACCGCTTCGTCATATTCGCCGTAATCGTAGAAAAGCTGCCCGTTTTTATACAAAACGTTGGCGATCTCCGGATCGGACGGGAACAAGGTTGCGTAGAGATCGATCGCCTCGCCCATGCGCTTGTCCGTCGGCAACAGCTCCTTCTTGCCGCCCGACGCCGAGTGATCGCGCCGCAATTTTTCGTACGACGCGATCGCCTGTAACAGCGCTTCACGATGCAGTTTGCCAATCGGTTTCGACTTACCGACGTCGAGATATTGGTCGCCCGCTTCCTCGTATTTCTTGAGCTTGAAGAAATAGATATCGCCGAGAAGATAATGCACCTCGGTGGCGTCGGTGTCCTTGGGGAACTTGTCGAGGTAATACGAATAGGCGTCGGCCGCGCGCGCATAGCGCTCGACGTCGATGTGCCCCTTTTGCTGCTGCTCGTTGTGCTGCGCGTCGGCGTGCAGCCCCTTGGCGACCTCGCGCAACATATCGGCGGCGAGCTTGTGCGCGTGCTCGACGGTCTGCGGGTTCTGCTGCGCCTTGGCCCAGTCGCTGCCGGGCCCGTAGCTCTCGGCCAGCTTGCGCAGCTCCACGATCGCCTGCTTGTTCTCGTCCATCTCGCGCAGCGCCTCGACGATGCGCTTTTGCCGATCGGGGTTGCCCTCGTCGTTGGCGTCGAGGTGGATGAGGAAGCGCTCCGACTCGATAGCGCGGTCGTAACGCGCCTGCGTGTAGAAGGTGTCGGCGAGCTTGGCGATGACCTTGCGCGAATACATGGCGCCGCCGATCGACGCCAAAAAGTCGAACGCGTCCTTGGGCCCCTTGCGCTCATCCTCGGTGAACACCTGCACCAGGTACTCGAGCGCCTCGCCCTTCAATTCCTCGAGGCGCTTGCGTCCGGCTTCGGTGAGCTGGTGCGCGCGCGCCAGCGACTTTCCGTTCACGCCCGAGCCGAGATCGAGGACCTCCTTGAAGCGGCGCGCGGCGCGATCGGAGTCGCCGAGCTTCCAGTAGCACCACGCCGTCTTGAAGAGCGCGAGGTCGTAGAGCGGCGAATCGGGATACTTCAAGACCTCGTCGTAGCCGGCGAGCGCGCCCTTGTAATCGCTGTCGTCGTAGAAGCGCGCCTCGGCGACCGCCATCCACGCGTCGGGACGGAAGCGCGAGGTCGGATGCTCGTTCAAGATGCGCTTGAACTGCACCAGCGCCTGATCGACCTTGCCCTCGGAGCGCAGCGAGAAGCCGTAGAGATAGAGCACCGCGTCGGTCTTGCGGAACTGCGGATACTCTTTCAACAGCCGCTCGTACAACCCTTGCGACGACGTCAGATCGAGCCCCGGCTGCGGCGGCGTGTGGCAACCCGGCTTCTTCGCTTCGTTGCATTTCTCGACGGCGGCGTTGAATGCGGCCATCTGCGCCAGGAACTGCGACTTGGCCTCTTCCCACTTGAGCTCGGCGAGCTGGAACATGACCTCGGGCGTCTCCGGCGTCGGCCCGTGCTCGCGCAGGTACTGCTCGAGCAGGCGAATGCCCTCGCGCCGCTTGACGGCGACCATCGCCTCCTTCTGCTGAATCAGCGCCTCGACCTCGTGCGACACGGCGAGGTTGCGCGCGCTCGAGCCGGCCTCGAGCCGCGCCTCTTCGTATTCGCCGCCCGCATGCGCGGGCGACGCCATCATGCACGCGAGGCATGATGCGAAGAGGACGCTATTTGTAGTTCTCATACTCATCCGCCCAACGCTCGGGCTCCGGCGGCCAATATTCTTCGTCGTCGCCGATGAGCCCCTCGATGTGCAGCTTGCCGAACATCTCCGCCGGGAAGCGGCCCGCCGCCAGATCCTCGATCTGCCGCTCGAGCTTGCGCTTCTGTCCGACGACCGCGTCGATCTTGCCGAGGCGCGCCTGGCGCAGCATGCCGTCGAGCTTGACGCGCAAGTCGACCAGCGCCGCGCGGATCAGCTCGCCCGAGGCGGCGTCGATCTTCCACGCCAGCGTCGCGGCGCGCGCGCGCAGCTGATGCGCGGCCACGCGATCCGATCGGATCATGGCGCCGAGGCCGCTGCGATCGCCGGTGCCGGCCGACTGCTCCATGTCGGTCATGCGCTCGAGCTGCCCGGCGAGCTCGGCGCGCTTTTGCTCGAGCGCGGCCAGCGACTTTTTGGCCTCGTCGCTGCCGGCGGCGTCCTTGCGCGCGCGCGCGACCTCTTCGCCGAGCGCGTTGACCCGTTCGAGGAGCAGCGGCACGTCGAGGTTGCCGCCGGTCACCGCCTGCACCTTGGTCTGCGCCACGCGATCGCCGAGGCGCTTCCAGTCGGCCTCCACGTGATCGACGTCGGCCGCTTCCTTGGCCAGGCCGCGCGCGATCGCGTGCAGCCGGAAGAAGCGCTGATCGACCTCCAGCATCGACGCGATGGTGCCGTCGGTGTCCTTGGTGTCGATGGGATGCGTGTCATCGGCGGCCAAGAGGCGCTCGGCGAGCGCGCGCCGCGTGGCCGGATCGGCGATGGCGCGATCGACGTAGGCGGTGAGCGGCTCGTATTCGGCGAGCGCGCGCTCGAAGCCCTTCTCCGCCTCGGCGAAGCGGCAGGTCTTGACCTGCAAGGTCGCGTAGAGGAGGCGCGCTTCGGCGGCGCGCGGCGTCGTGCCGTAGAGCTTCAGGAACTCCTCGACCAGGCGCGCGCCGAGGTCGTAGTCCTTGTGCGCGAGCGACGCCCACGCCGCTTCGAAGAGCGCGTCGGGCAGCTTCTTCGAGTCCGACGGGACGAGGAAGTAGTGATAGAAGGCGTCGTCGTCGCGGCCTTCCTCGTGCGCGATGCGTCCGAGCGCGAGGCGCGCCAGATCCTTGAGCGCGTAATAGCGCCCGTCGATGTAGAAGCGGATGCGATCGCCGGGCTTGACGTCGGCGATGGCGCAGAACGCGTCCTCGGCGCCGCGCAGATCCTGACGCTTGACGCGCATGACGCCGCGCAGATAGAGCGCCGACGAGTAGAAACGCGATTTCGGCGACACGCGGCCGAGCTCCTCTTCGGCGCGCTCGTAGTGGTTGCCGTCGTAGAGCGCGCGGCCGTGCAGGTAGGCGAGCTCCTGGTTGACGTCTTCGGCGCCGAGCTGCGTGACCTCTTGCGCGCACGTCGCCGCGATGTGCTCGTCGAGGCAGACGTCGACGTAGGCGCGCAGCGCCGCGTGATAGTAGGGCGCCTTGACGCCGCGAGACAGCGCGCGCGCCAGATAGCGCCGCGCGGTGGTGACGCCGCCGCCGCGCGCCATCGCCAGGCCGAGGCGATACTCGGCGTCTTGAAAATCGTCGGTGTCGTT
>DASXOU010000560.1:0-10901 GCA_036494045.1 Polyangia bacterium
CCGACGGGCGCGACCCGCGGCGGCGGCGCCGCGACCGGCGCGCCCGGCCGCACGCCGACGGTGCGGATGCCTTGGTTCGGGTGATACGCCGGCGGCGGCACGATCGCCGCATGCCCCGGCGGCGGCGGCGCGATCACGCGCGGAGCCGGCGACGGCGCCGACACCACGACGCCGATGCGCCCGCCCGGCGGCGGCGGCAGGATGCGTCCGTGAACGCCCGCCGGCGGCGGCACCACGCGGTAGCCCGGCCGCGGCGGCACCACGCGCACGTATGCCGGCGGCGGCGCGAACACGTAACCCGGCCGCGCCCAGTGGCCCTCGATGATCACGATCTCCCCGCCGCGCGCCTCGTAGTATGGCTCGCACCAGGTGTAGCCGACGACCGGCGGACGCGACCAACGCCCGCGCATCCAGATCCATTCGCCGCGCCAGCGCCAGAAGCCGTGGATCCAGATCGCGCCGTCCCACGGCGCATAGCCGGGATCCTCTTCGTACACCGGCGGCGGCGACGCCGGCGCCGCGATCGCCTCCGGCTGATCGACGGGATAATCCTCGACCACTTGCGAATCGGGCGGCGGCGCCTCCTCGCTATCGACGTCATCTTGTGGCGACGCCGGCTGCTGCTGATCGTACGCCTGCTGCTGCGGCGGCGGCTGATACTCCTGCTGCGGAGGCGGCTGATACGCCGGCTGCTCGTACACCACCGGCGGTGGCGGCGCGATCGGTTGCTGCGGCTGCGGAGGCGGCGCCTCCGCGCACCCGCCGACGATCACGGCGAGCGCGAGTAGCAACGAACGTCTCATGGTCCCTCCCACCAAGGTTCGACGCTGCACGTCGAAACGGTATTCATTATAGTGTGCTTCCAATGGAAACGGTGTTTTCGGGCATCCAGCCTTCGGGCGGCTTTCACATCGGCAACTATTTCGGCGCGGTCAAGAACTGGGTCGAGCTGCAAGATCGCTTCCGCTGCCTCTACTGCGTCGTCGATCTGCACGCGCTCACGCAATCGTATGACACAAAGGAGATGAGCCCGCGCGTCGAGACGCTCGCCGCCGAGCTGCTCGCGTCGGGGATCGATCCCAACCGCTCGGTGCTGTTCGTGCAGTCGCACGTGCCCGAGCACTCGGAGCTGGCGTGGATCCTCTCGACGGTGACGCCGTACGGCGAGCTGTCGCGCATGACGCAGTTCAAGGAGAAGAGCCAGCGCGAGCCCGACAACATCAACGCCGGGCTCATGAGCTATCCGATCCTCATGGCCGCCGACATCCTGCTCTATCGCGCCACCCGCGTCCCCGTCGGTGACGATCAAGTGCAGCACCTCGAGCTCACGCGCGAGATCTGCCGCCGCTTCAACAGCCGCTTCGGCGAGGTCTTCCCCGAGCCGCAGCCGATGCACACCAAGGCGCTGCGCATCCTCGGGCTCGACGGCAAGCAGAAGATGTCGAAGTCGCTCGGCAACAGCGTCCTCATCACCGACGAGCCCGACGAGATCCGCAAGAAGATCAAAAGCGCGTTTACCGATCCGACGCGCCTCAAGAAGAGCGACCCGGGACATCCCGACGCTTGCTACGTCTGCTCGTTGCAAGGCTACTTCGCGCCGTCCGAAGAGGTCGCGCAGTATCACGACAACTGCCGCAACGCCGCGTGGGGCTGCATCGACTCGAAGAAGGCGCTCGCGGAGAACATGATCAAGACGCTGGCGCCGATCCGCGAAAAGGCGGCCGAGTGGAAGGCGCATCCCGAGCGCATCCGCCAGGTGCTCGGCGACGGCGCGCAGACGGCGCGCGTGCTGGCGCAGGATACGCTCGAGAAGGTGCGGGCGGCGCTCGGCCTCTACGAATGAAGGCGTGGATCGTCGCGCTCGCGCTGTCGGCGGCGGCGTGCGGCACGCGCACGCCCGAGGGCGCGGTGCGCGCGCTCGCCGAAGCGGCCGAATCCGGCGATCGCGACGCGGTCTACGCGCTCCTCGGCCCGGCCACGCGCGCGCGGCTGGCCGGCGATGCCGAGCGCGCCGCGCACGAAGCCGGCCGTCACGAGCTCGGCCCCGTCGATCTCGTCGGCGCCGGTTGGTCGGCGCCGCGCTGGCGCGCCGTCGACTTCGACGTGCTCACGCGCACCGGCGACCACGCCACCGTCGAAGTGCGCGGCGCGTCCCACGAGCGCGAGACGCTGAGCTGCGTGCTCGTCGACGGCGATTGGCGCGTGGAGCTGCCGTAATGAGCGCGCACGAGCCGCCGTATCAACAGATCCGCGTCGCGGCCGCGTGGAACGAAACCGACACGCTGCGCGGGATTCGCCTCGACCTCGGCAGCTCGGCGAGCGCGCACACGCGGCCGGGGCAGGTCGTCAAGCTCCACGCCGCGGGACACAAGGCCGGCTACTTCGCCATCGCCAACGCGCCGCGCGGCGACGGCGCCGCCGAGCTCCTCCTCAAGCGCGGCACGCCGCTCGCCGACGCCGTCATCGCCGCCGCCACCACCGGCGCGCTCGTCGACGCCACCGCGCCGTTCGGCGACGGCTTCCCCGTCGAGTGCGCCGTCGGCCGCGACGTGCTGCTCTTCGCCGCCGGCTCGGGCATCACGCCCATCCGCTCGCTCCTGCAATATCTCCTCGATCATCGCGACACGCACGGCCGCGTCGCCCTCTATTACGGCCAGCGCAGCGATCGCGACTTCGCGTATCTCGGCGAGCACGAGGGCTGGCGGCGCGCCGGCGTGCACCTGGTCTTGTGCGCCTCGCAAGCGTCGCCGACGTGGACGGGCGCGCGCGGCTACGTGCAGACCGTGGCGCGCGAGCTTCGGCTCCACGAGATCTCGACGGAGAACGCGGTCGCCTTCTTGTGCGGGATGAAGTCGATGATCGAGGCGGTGCGCGACGAGCTGGTGGTGCGCTTCGACCTTCCGGCCGAGCGCACCTTCGTGAACTTCTAGCTGCGTACGCGACGGCGCAGCGCCACGAGCGCGACCATCGCGAACAGGAGGCCCATGCCGCCCACCGGCGCATCGCCGCCGAGCGCGCAGCCGCCGCTCTTGCCGCCGCCGTTGTTGCCGTTGCCGCCGCCGCTGCCGCCGGAGCCACCGCCGCCGCCCGCCGGCGCGCACACGTTGTTGCCGTTGACGTCGCTGCAGGTCGTGCCCGACGGGCAGGTCGACGGCGTCGCCGTCGGATCGCACTGCGGCTCGCAGACGCTGCCGTTGCCCACCTGCACGCACGACAGCGGCGCGCAGTCCGCGTCGCTGGTGCAGGAGCCGCCCTGCGGCTTCGCCGGCGGGTCGAACATGTTGACGTACATGTTGATGAACGACGCGTAGGTCGCGATGTTGGTGTCGTTGCCCGCGTAGAAGCCCGACGGCGTGCCGGTCGGCGGCGTGAGCGGACAATTGTTGAACCCGAACGAGGTGACGCCGACGATCCGCTCCGTCGAGCCGTAGGTCATGAACGCCGGCCCGCCCGAGTCGCCTTCGCAGATTCCGTGCATGCCGTCCTGCAGCCCGACGAACGTCGTGTCGACGCCGGCGAGCACTGTCGGCGCCGTGCGCCGCGTGCCGGCGGTGGCGCCCGTCGAGTCGCTGGCCATGGTGATGCCGTAGCCGACGAGGCGCGCGGCCTGGTTCACCATCGCGCCGGGCACGGCGACCTGGTTGTACGGCAGCGGCACCAGATTCGTCGCCGTGGTGAGGATCGCGAGGCCGACGTCGTGGCCGTTCTCGGGATGGTTCATGTCGAACGCAGTGTCGAACTCCACGGCCTGCGTCGCGAGCAGATCGGCGGGCGGCACCGGCATCATCAACACGCCGCCGATGTACACGTAGGTCACCGCGCCGGCGCCGATGACCGCGGGATCGACGCAGTGAGCGGCGGTGAGCACGACGTGCGGCGAGATCACTTCGCCGGTGCACAAGCTCGCCATGTTCGAGTTCGGCACTTGCGAGATCACCATCACGACCGAGGGATCGCTGGTGCTGTCGTCCATGCCGTTGATGATCGCTTCGCCGGTCGATCCAACCGACACCGGCGCGCTGCACGCAGCAAAGCTAGAGATTGCGAGAAGGCCAATGAATCGCTTCATCGGCGCAGTATACGGCAACCTTGAAAATCGCGATCGCGAAAATCAGAACTCGAAAGCAGCGGTCAGACCACCGCCTTGCGTCGAGAACACCGGCGCGACGCGGAGCGTCTGACGCATCAGGCTCGCGCTGTTACGCTCCTTCGCTTTCGCAGCCTGGCGGTCGCCGATGACGAACGAAACCACGCCTGCCGCGGCGAGCGCGCCCGTCGCCACCCAGAGTCCCGTCGTCGCGTTGGCGAAGTTCTTGCCCGAGGCGCAGTCGTTGTGGAACTTGGTCGCCGCGGGCGTGCCCTGCAGATCCGCCGGCACGTTGCACGAGGGGCTCATGAAAAAGTTTGAGTCTCCCGCCGGCACCGGATGCGGCTCGAGCGCGACCAGATCGTTGTGCGTCGTCCCCTGCAGGTTGCTGTAGCTGCGCCAGGTGTAGATGGCGACCGCGGCCGTGACCACCGCGGCGCCGACGAGCACGCCGGCCACGATCTTCGCGGTGCGCCCCGGATGATCGTTGCGCAGCGGCAGCGGCGTCGGCGTCGGCGTGATGAGCGGCGTCGGCTCGGGCGGCGTGACTGGCGGCTTCTGCACCACCACCGGCGCTTCGGTCTCGAGCGTGGCGACGACGTCGTGCGAGCCGCCCGGCCGCAGCTCGACGTTGCGCGTGAACGGCTGCCGGCCCGCCATGGTGACGACGACGCTGTGCGTGCCCGGCGCAAGATCGCGCAAGGTCAGCGGCGTGCGCCCGTAGCCCTGCCCGTCGACGGTGACGGTGGCGCCGCTCGGATCCGACGTGACGGTCAAGGTCGGCTTGGCCTCGACCTCGACCAATTGGCTGAACCAGCGCGACGCGACGGCATTGACGTTGTTGCCGGCGAGCTCGCGCTTCTGCACGGTGTCGTTGACGAACTTCTCGACCACGGCGGTCTTCACGTCGAGGAGCTTGAGCGCGACCGTGACCGTGGTCTTGGTCGCGCCTTTCTTGACCACGCCATACAGCAGCTTGTCGGCGCCGAGCGTCTTGCCCGCTTGCGCCATGCACGCCGGCAATTCGCCGTCGCAGCCGAAGACCATCTTGACCTCGATGAGGTCCTTGCCTTGCACCATGCGCACGCCGCCCGTCGACGACGCGCGCTGACGAAGCGCGTCGGTGATCGATTGCGCCAAGGGCTCGGGGACTTCGTCGGGCTCGAGACCGAGAACGGCGACGCTGACATCGGGTGCTGCGCTGGCGCTCGAAGCCAGAAAGAGGCCGACGAGCGCCGCCAGGACAGACGAATAGCGGGGCATCGCGGGCCATTATACACTAATGAAGCAGTGCGTCTCTCCATCTCAGCGAAGATCTTCGTCGGCTTTCTCGTGGTGCTGGCGACGTTCGGCGCCGTGGCGACCTACGGCGCGGTCACCATGCGCAACCTCGGCGACGAGCTGCGCCTGGTGTCGCGCGGCTATCTCGATCTGCGGCTGCAGGTGAGCGGGCTCAACTCGGCGCAGAACAACCTATTGAAGGAGCTCGACGCGCTCACCAACAGCAAGGAAGGTCCGGCGCGGACTCGATTGGTGAAGCCGGATCTCGATGCCGCCCGCCGCGTGCGGCTCATGAAGCTGCCCAAGACGCTCGACGACGTGTCGCGCCTCGAGGAGCTGCGCAGCTCGGCCGAAGAGCACGCGCTCCTCAATCAAGTGCGCACGCGGCTTCTGCGCGTCGAGAGCGAGTATCGCGCCGACGAGGAACTGTTCGACGAGTCGTTCGGGCCCATCGGCGATCTGTCGCTGCTCGCCGGCGATCCCGAGCGCCTGCGTCCGGCGCGCGAGCGGCTCTTGCGCCAGGAAGAGACGATCAGAAAGCACCTGTCGAACCTCGACGTCGAGCTCAAGCTGCGCTCGGAGCAGGCGTCGTTGCGCCTGGAGAAGGAAGAGGATCGCGCGGTCTGGGCGACCCTGCTTTTGGCCGTGATCGCGCTCGGCGTCGGCGTCGGCGTCATGCTCATCGCCACGCGCACGCTGCGGCCCTTGCGCACGCTCGCCGATCGCGCCAAGGAGATCGCGCGCGGCGACTACAAGCAGCGCGTCGAGGCCTCGGCGCCCGACGAGATCGGCGCGCTCGGCCGCGAGTTCAACGCCATGGCCGCGGCGCTCGACGAGCGCGAGCAGCGGCTGATTCGCTCCGAGCGCCTCGCCGCCGTCGGCAAAATAGCCGCGCAGATCACGCATGAGGTGCGCAATCCGCTGTCGTCGATCGGGCTCAACGCCGAGATGCTCGAGGAAGAGACCTCGGGCGAGGCGCGCAAGCTGGCGCGCGCGATCGTCAAGGAGGTCGATCGGCTCACCGAGATCACCGAGGAGTACTTGCGCTTCGCGCGGCTGCCGCGGCCCAAGCTCGAGCGCGAAGATCTGGGCGAGCTCCTGAAGTCGCTGGTCGCGTTCATGCACCAGGAGCTCGAAGGACGCGGCGTGACCGTCGACGCGCGCATCGAGCCGTCGCTGCCGCCCGTCGCCGCCGACGAGCATCAGCTGCGCCAGGCGCTCTTGAACCTCTTGCGCAACGCCGTCGAAGCGATGCGCAACGGCGGGCGCCTGACGCTGACCGCGGCGCGCGTCGACGGCTTCGTCGAGCTCACCATCGGCGACACCGGCGAAGGCATCGAGCCCGATCACCTGGCGAAGATTTTCGATCCCTTCTTCTCGACGAAGGAGGGCGGCACCGGCCTCGGCCTGGCGCTCACGCAGCAGATCATCGTCGAGCACGGCGGCCGCATCGACGTGCGCTCCGAGCCCGGCCGCGGCACGACCTTCATCGTGCGTCTCGTCGCTGCAAGCATTGCTGTGCACACCACCGTCGGTGCGAGCGTCGGGTAGGACGCGTTCGCGCACGCGCTTTCGCGTAGTTCTCGACGGCACGCTACACGCATTCACGTGCGCGCGTGCGTGGGCCAATCATCGCGGGCGTCCTTCTCGCTGCGTGCAACTTCAACCTCAACGGCGTCGACGTCGGCGGCGCGAACGGCGGCTCCGGCGGCACGATTCCCGTCGCTGACGACGCCGGCGTCGGCGGCAACGGCGGCGTCGACATGGGCGCGCGCTCGGGCGGAATCGACGGCGGTCCGCCCGCCGGGGCACCTTGCTACAGCGAGGACTTTTCCCCCACGGTCTCGCTGGCAGATCTCGCGTCCGCCTATACGCAGCAGGTCTGGAAGGCCGACGTGCTCGCGTCGCTCGACCGCCGCATCCCCGGCGGCCACTCGCTCCTGATGGCGCAACAGAACGATTCGCAGCTGGGCAACTTCGCCGACGCGTCGAGCTTCGCCGCGCTCATGTCGTCGCTGAACCTCGTATGCAACGCCGAAACTTCGATCTACGACTACGCGCACGCGACCGGCACCACGTTCTCCTATTTCATGCGCGCGGATCTGACGATGCAGCCGGCGAACGTCACCACCTTCCCGCGCAGCGAGATCGCGCAGTACATCACCGACAACGCGACCGCGACCTACGACGGCGCGCTCTCGGGCCAACAGGGCTCGCAAGATCTGACCGCCCTCGCCGACGACCTCACCAGCTACACCAACGGCCTCGGCTGCATCGTCGCCGTCGCCGACGCGATGGGCAACGGCGTCGGCGCGCGCGACGGCATGGCGGCATCGATCTATTACCTCGAGCTCTACTTGAAGCGCGCGCGCACCGCGCATCCGACCGTCTACGCCGCGCTGCAAGCGTCGAGCGACTGGCAGAAGATGGTGCGCCTCTTGTGGGCGCGCGGCGCGTTCTGGCGCAAAGCATCGCTGGCCTCGCCGTCGTCGTCCGAGCTCGGCATCGCCGACGCGCCCATCTGGGCGCACGTCGACGATCCGTCGACCTCGTCGGAGATCGCGATGTTCGCCGGCGACACCCTTTCTGACATCGAGTGTCACCCGTGATACGCTCGGCCTCGTGCAGTCCGAGACCGATCACCCGCGCATCGTGCGAGTCCTGCTCGTCGAGGACAACCCGCACGTCGCCGAGCTGATCACCGACGGCCTCGACGGCGCCGCGCGACGCGATCTGGGCGGCCGCGTCGCCTTCATCTTCGACGTCGTCGGCGACGGACAGATGGCGCTCGAGCGCCTCGGCGAAATCGATCCCGACCTCATCATCCTCGACGTCTACATGCCGGTGATGGACGGCGCCGCGTTCTTGCGCCACCTGCGCGCGCGTCCGCAGCAAGCGGCGACGCCGGTGATCGCGCTCTCGGCCGGCGGCCCGGCGGCGCGCGACGCGGCCATGTCCGCCGGCGCCGACGTCTTCCTCGACAAGCCGCTGCGGCTCAACGAGGTGATGGCCGCGGCGGTGCGCTTGTTGTCGACGCCGCGCCCCGCGTAGCGCGCACCTTGTCGAGGACGGCGCGCTGCTCGTCGGTCGGCGAGCACTGCAGCGCCAGATCGATCTCCACTTTGGCGTCGTTCGCCTTGCCCGTCGCATACAGCGCGCGCGCCAGCTGCGTGTGCACGTCGACGTCGTAAGGATCTATGAATTGCGACAGCCGCGCCGTGCGCACGACGTCGGCCCAGCGCTTGTCCTTTGCGTAGATCTCGACGAGCGTCTTCGGGATCGACGCGTCCATCACCTCGAGCTGCGCCGCCTTCTCGAGCTCGGCGACGGCCGCGTCCGGCTCGCTCTTGAGGAGCGCGCGCGCCAGGAGCACGTACGGCTCGGCGCTGTCGGGATCGAACCCCTTGGCCAACGCCAGCTGCTTTTTGGCCTCGACCGAATCGCCTTCGTCGACGGCAATCTTGCCCAGCCACAAGCGCGCGTCATAGCCGTCGTGCTTGTCCTCGATGAGCCCGTTGAACATCTTCTTGGCCATCGCGCGCTCCTTGCGCGCGACGAAGATCTGCCCCGCCGCGAGCAGGACTTCGGGCGCCTTCGGATGCTCGATCGCCTTCTCGATCAGCTTCTGCGCCTCTTCGCCTTGCTGCGCTTTGAGAAGCGCCATCGCCATCAGCCCCTTGGCGCGCTCGTCGTTCGGATGCGCCGCGATCTCATCGCGCAGCGCCTCGACGTCCGAAAAATCGCTCGCGCGCACGTAGAAGTTGTTCTCGTACGGTTTGAGTCGCCCGCGTAGATCGGCTAGAAACGCCGAATCGTACGCTTTTAACGACATCCCGGTGATCGCCGGAATGACCTCCTCGGTCTCCTTGCCCGCGGCGAACATGCGCAGCGCCTTCGGCACCACGTCGAACCCGAAGCGCCGCACCAGGAACATCACCTCCTCGGCCGCCTGATGATAGGTCACGACCATGTGCGAGACGTCGCGCGCGCGCGTGAACCCCAGGTTCAAATCGCCGACGGAGAGCAGCTTGCCCTCGGCGACCGCGTGCGCCAGCTCCGCGTGCGTGCGCCGCGTCCACGTCGGATCGAGCCGCGCCGTCTCGTACTCGCTCAGCCCCTCGGTGAACCAGCGCGGCACGCGCGCACGCGACATCTGGATCGAGAAGATGTGCGCGACCTCGTGCCACAACATCAGCCCCCAGTTGAAGCGCCCGCCCGCCGGCGACATGCCGGTCACCACTTTTCCGAACGTCACGCCGAGCGCCTCCAGCCCCGGCAGCCCGACGGTGCGCACCGCGTAGTGCTCGGGATTGGCGTAGAGCTCGATGGTGAGCGGCCCTTCCGGCGTAAAGCCGTAGCGCTTGACCAGCTCCGCATATTCGCGCGTCACGAACGGCTTGACGTAGTGGAGCAGCACCGGCTCCTCGCGCTTCGACACGCGAAAGCGAAACGGCGTGCCCTCGACGAGCACGTACTGCTTCGGGATCACGTCCTCGAACAGCTGCAAGAGGTTGTACGTGCGCACGTTGTACGGATCGCGCTTCCACGCCTCCTGCAGCGCCTCGAGCCCCTTTTTGTCGTCGCCGAGCCGCAGCCAATTGTTGCCGATCGCCGCCAACGCCACCCACGACTTCGGCTCCAGCGTGAGCGCCTCCTCCTCGAGCGCGTTGGCTTCGACGTAGCGATGCTCCTTCACGCACAATTCGGCGATGCCGTGGAAAAACTCCCACGCCCGCGGATTGGTCGCGAGCACGTGATCGCGCTCGGCCGTAAAGCCGCGCACGTCGTCGCGCAGATAATCGACGCCGCCGACGACGATGCGCGCGCCCACGTCCTCGGGATCGATCGCCAGCGCCCGCTTCGCCGTGGCCAAGGCGTCGGTCCACGCCTCGTCGACCGCCTGCCGCTCGGCGCGCACGTCGAGCGCCGCCGTATTCTTCGGATCCGCCGCCAGCGCCGCCTGCACCTCGTGCTCGGCGCCGACCGGGTCGTTCTGCTCCATCTTCACCCGCGCGTACAACGCATGCGCGTCGGCGTCGTGCGGGATGATCTTCAAGGCCTCCTGCAGCGACTGCTCCGCATGCCCGGCGTCGTACTTCTCGAGGAACAGCGCCGCCCACTCGACGTTGGCGCGCGCCCCGTCCTTGCCCTTGGGATCGGCGTCGACCGCGTCGCGAAACGTGTCGTTGGCGTCCTGCCAGCCGCCGAGATAGCGTGCCGCCTCGGCCACGAACATGAGCCCCTGCGCCTTCTTCTTGTCGATCGCGCCCGACTCGAAGTCGTCGTAGAAGCGGTTCCACACCGCGCGCTCGAGGTCGCGCTGCCCGGTGGCGCGATAGACCAGGCCGAGCGACAGGCGCGCGGCAAACGCGCGCGGATCTCGTTGTACGGCCGGCGCGAGAATTTTCTCCGCTTCGGCGTAGCGCCCCGCCTTGCGCAGCCGCTCTCCGTCGGCAGCCGTATCCGCACGCCCGAAGTTCGGGAATAAAAGGACCAGGCCGATAATGAGCGGGCGCCACATGCCGGTGTTATG
>DASXOU010000561.1:0-4435 GCA_036494045.1 Polyangia bacterium
AGCGCGGCCCGCAGCCGGCCTGGCGACGGGAACCATTGCGGGACAGCCACTAAGTGAGACGCGCCGTCTCGGATCGAGCTGCGCAGGCTCAGCCGCGCGCGTGGAACTGCGCGGATCGGCGCGTCGTCACACGCGGCATGCCGCTTGCTGTACGGAGGCAGCCAATGCGCAAGCTCAGCCTCGTCGTCGTCTTGTTCGCCGCCGCCGCGTGTAGCAAATCCAACGACAACGGCAGCGGCGACGGCGGCGCCGGCGCGGGCGGCGACGGCGGCGGCTGCGCCTCGACGGTGAGCGCAGCGCCCGGGCTCGTCGTCACCGATCGCGGGCCGGTCCAGGGCGCGACCAGCAACGGCACGTGGGCGTACTTCGCGATCCCCTACGCGGCGTCGCCCGTCGGCGACTTGCGCTGGCAAGCGCCCGAGCCGCCGGCGTGCTGGTCGCAGCCGATCGCGGCGACGACGTTCGGCTCGGCCTGCTTGCAGCTCGACACCGACGGCGCCACCGTCATCGGCGCCGAGGACTGCCTGACCATGAACGTGTGGGCGCCGTCGAGCGCGACGCCGTCGAGCGCGCTGCCGGTGCTCTTCTTCATCCACGGCGGCGGCAACGTGCAGGGCTCGGCCGGCGAGCAGCGCAACGGCGTCTTCCTCTACGACGGCTCGCTGCTGGCCGCGCAGACGAACAGCGTCGTCGTCACGTTCAACTATCGCCTCGGGCCGATGGGCTGGCTGGCGCACGCGTCGTTCGCCGACGCGCAGAATTCGACGGGCGACTATGGCACGCGCGATCAGCTCGCCGCGCTCGGCTTCGTGCAGCGCAACGTCGCCGCTTTTGGCGGCGATCCGACGCGCCTGCTGCTCTTCGGTGAATCGGCCGGCGCGGTCAACGTCTGTGCGCTGCTGGCGTCGCCGCTCGCCAAGGGCCTGTTCGCCGCCGCGCTCATGGAGTCGGGCGGCTGCACCGCGCAGACGAGCGCGACCGCGCAATCGTTCGCGAACGGCTTCGCGCAGAAAGTCGGCTGCACCTCGGGCGACGTCGCCGGCTGCTTGCGCGCGCTCGACGCCAATACGATCGAGCTCGCCTTTCCCGAGACCGCCGACGTCGCCGGCTCGAGCCAGGGCGACTTCCAGCCCAACGTCGACGGCGTCGTCCTGGGCGACGTGCCGATGAGCGTGCTCCTCGCCGGCGCGCACAACCACGTGCCCTTCATCGTCGGCTCGAACGCCAACGAGACCGGCCAGGCGATCGTAGCCGCGTATCCGACGGGGATGACGATGGCGCAATACGACGCCGCCGTGCTCGCCTACGCCGCCGGCAACCAGACGCTGGCGACCTCGGCCGAGGCGCAATATCCGCCCGCCGACTACGGCAACGATCCGCGCGCCGCGTACATCGCGCTCACCAGCGACTCGAAGTTCATCTGCACGGCGCGCTACGTCGCGCGCGCGGCGGCGGCCCATCAAGCCGAGCCGGTGCGCCGCTACTTCTACACCCACGAGCTCGACGGCACGCCGGTCGGCGCCGTCGTCGCCGCCGAGGGCGCGTGGCACGGGCAGGAGCTGTTGCCGCTGTTTCGCCACATGAGCATCGCCGGCTACACGCCGAGCGCGGGCGAAGCGGCACTGTCGGACGCGATGGACGGCTATTGGTCGCGCTTCGCCGCGGCCGGCGATCCGGACGGTGGCGGCGCGGTCGCGTGGCCGCTCTACGATGCGACCGCCGACACGGTCCTGCAGCTCGACGACACCGCCGCGGCGCTGAGCGGCGTGCGCACCACGCAGTGCGACTACTGGGATCAGGTGTTCGGCCGCTAGCAGCTGCAGCGGAAGCCGAGCGGCGCCGGCGGCGCGGGCGTGTCGTCCGACTGAATGCACGTCGACGGGCACGGGTCGGTGAGCTGATAGTCGATCTCGGTCGTCTGCGTGCAGTCGCTCGACGGGATGAAGTTGGGCAGGCAGGTCGGATCGGCGCCGGCGATGCCGCTGTAGGTATCGTCGCGGCGCACGCGAACGTGATCGGCGCTGACGGCTTCGACGGTGAGGATCTGCTGCACCTCGGCGTTGCAGGTGGGGAAGGTGTGCGTCAGAAAGCCGTCCGGGATGTCGATGAACTCCTCGCTCCAGCCGAACACGGGGGGACCGCCGGTGGGCGTGCTGAAGGTTTCGCCGAAGATCGACACGCGGATCGTGCCGGGATCATCGACGAACACGACCCCGGCGCCGCTGCCGTCGACCTCTCGGCAATTGCCGGTGGTCGTCTGGGTGACGTGGTAGATCCCCGTCGTCGGCGTGCCGCCGTCGGCGTCATCGCCGGACACGCCCGTTTGCACGCAGCCGGCAGCGACGAGAGCCGCAGTGATCGCGATCATCTTCATGGCAGTGGGCTCCTCTCTCTACAAGGGACGGCGCCGCGACTCGTTTGTCGCGCGCAATTCGTGCGATCATCGGCTGTGCGCTGGATCGCATGCCTGTGTGCGACGACGCTGCTGGCGACCGTCAGCGCGGCACCGGCGGCGGCCAAGCGGCACCATCGCATCGCCATCGCCGGCGGCGGTGAGATCTACGCCACACCCGGCTTCAACGGCCACGGCTTCGTGCTCCTGCGCTACGACCTCGACGGCTTGCCGCGCGACTCCCGCTTCGCCGCCGAGATCAACACCGACACCGTGCGCGCGTCCTTCGATCATCTGCGCTTCGGCCGCGTCGAGCTCGGCATCTACGCCGCCGGCGAGGTCTACATCGCCGGCATCCTCAGCGACTACTACCGCGACGGCGTCAACGATTCGGCGCGCGGCTTCTACGCCAGCTACGCGACCACGGCGGCCGCCGCCAAGATCGATCTCGCGCCCCACTATCTCGAGCTCGCCGTCGGCGCGCGCCGCTGGTTCTTCGCGCGCGCGGGTGCGACCAACGCGGCCCTGGTGCTGCCGCCCGAGGCGTGGGTGGGCGAGCTGCGGCTACGCTACACGCTGTGGCAGCTGGCGCCCGATCGCTCGCTGTGGGAGCCGCAGCGGCTGTTTCCGCGGCTGCGCGGCTTCGCCTTCGGCGTCGAGCTCGGGCTCGACGCGCGCGATGAGGTGCGTCCGTGGGGCGCGCGCGATCAAGCGGTGTTCGCGACGGTGGATCTGCGCAACGATCCATCGCGCGCGATCTGGATGGCGCGCCAATGGCTGCGCGCCGGCATCACGCTGCATCCGCGCGTGCGCCTGCAGCTCGACGAGACCGCCAGCTTCATGCACGGCGCCGACGATCTGGTGCGCCTGCGCGTGGGCGGGCTCAATCCGTACTCGGTGCCGCTCGCGGGCGCGCCGTGGGCCGGCTATCTCGCCGACAACCTCGCCGCCGCGCAGCTGTCGCTGCACGTGCGCGTCGCCGGCGAGCACGAGGTCGGCGCGCTCGTCGACGGCGTGGCGCTCGGCGATCTCGATCGCACCGGCGGCGCCGCGGCGCGCCCGGCCGTGCTCGCGGGAATCGGCCTGTTCGCCGACCTGCGCTGGAAGAGCTCGCAGATCGATCTTCGCGGCGGCTGGTCCCCGACGGCGCACCCAGGCAGCGCGCTCGGCGGCTTCACGCTCTTCGCCGCATACGGCGGCAGCTGGTCGCGCTGACTATTGTTGGATGCAGTAGACGTAGCAGCTGAGCCCGCTGCACGACTGCGGCGCGCTGAAGCTCCAGTTCATGTCCGACTTCGACGAATCGCCGACGTAGGCCGACATGCTGGTGTCGCCGGTCCAGCCGCCGCAGTCGCCGTTGTTGGCCGGGATGCGATCGCCGCTGGGCCCGAAATCGGCGAAGACGCAGCCGTCGGCGACGGTGCCGTCGGCGAGCTCGTCGATGGGCGCCTCGTGCATCATGGAGAGGAAGGTGCTGTCGGTGGCGACCTCGGTGCCGTCGGGCCGGACGATGTCGCGTCCGGCGGTGAGATCGAGCGTGGTGCGCGGGCTCATCGTCGGATAGGAGATGACCGCGCGATAGCTGGTGGTGGGGAGGCCGCCCGTGGCCGCGGCGGTGGTGCACTGCGTATCGAGCCCGCTCTCGGCGCCGAGGTTGCTCGACTGCGACGGCAAGAGGAAGACGTAGCGCGGCAACAGGCCTGCGAGATCGTTGCGCGCCAGATCGGTGCTGCCGCCGTTGGCGAGATCGTCGCTGCTGCCGTCGCCGATCGCGAGATCGTCGCCGCCGCCGCCGATCGCGGTGACCAGCTCGACGGTGGCCGCGACGTGCGCGCTCGGGCGGATGCTGACGGTGGTGCCGCCCTGCCCGACCGCGGCGCCGAAGCGCAAGCCGACGACGCCGATGTCGACGGCGCCGCTGGCGTCGGGCAGGTAGATCGCGGTGGCGATGGGCAGCTTCACCGCGGCGCCTGGCGCGCTCGGCGTGCGCCCATCGAGCTGCGCGGCGCCGCTCAGCTGAATCGACAGCTGATCGAGCGCGCC
>DASXOU010000562.1:0-4548 GCA_036494045.1 Polyangia bacterium
GGCAGCAGGCCCGAATCCCACCCGATGGATTCCCATCGGCCACCTCCAGCATTTCGATTATGCGCCCGGCGTCGAGCCGAACAAGTTTCCAATCTGCTAAATCGACGCCCTACACGCGAGCACATGTGAGTGACAATGTCAGTGCGCGATCAGGAGCGCGCTCTCGGATGCGACGACGAGGCGCGCGTCGGGCGTGAGCGCGAGCGCCGTCGGTGCGCCGAGCTGCGCCGGCAGCGGGCCGAGCGCGACGCCGCTCTGGGCGATCGATCCGATCGGCGTCGACACCAGGCTTGCGTCGATGGCGACCAGGCGCACGACGCTGTTGGCCGAGTCGGCGACGAAAAGATCGCCGAGCCCATCGAGCGCGAGCGCGACCGGACGGGCGAAGCGCGCCAGCGACGTCGGGCCGTCGTCGGCGCCGGTGTAGCCGGGCAGGCCGGCGAGCGTGCTCACGCCGCCGCTTCCGAGATCGATCTTGCGGACGGCGTCGTTGAGCGTGTCCGCGACGTAGAGCGCGCCGCGGCCGTCGGCGACGAGCGCGCTCGGCGAGTTGAAGCGGGCGAGCGCGCCGCGGCCGTCGCTGGAGCCGGCGACGCGCGCCGTGCCGGCGACGCCGAAGACGACGCGGGTGAGAAGATCGACCGCGACGACGACGTGATCGGCCGAGTCGCTGACGTAGAGGCGCGTGCCGTCGAGCGCCAGCCCGCTCGGCGTGGCGAAGCGGACGAAGCTCGAATCGGGCGCGCCGGTGAGCGTCAGCGTCGTGACCGCGGCGGTGGCGAGGTCGACGGCGCGGATCGAGCGGTTGCCGCTGTCGGCGACGTAGAGCAGGCCGGCGGCGGCGTCGAGCGCGACGGCGAGCGGCGTGTCGAAGCGCGCGTCGCCGCCCACGCCGTCGGCGTAGCTCGCTTGCCCCGCGGCTCCGGCGACGGTGGTGACGGCGCCGGTCGACATCTCGACGCGGCGGATGGTGTCGTTGCCGCTGTCGGCGATCCAGGCGACGTCGCCGGCGACGGCGAGACCCTGCGGCGCGGCGAAGCGCGCCTGTCCGCCGGCGCCGTCGCTCGCGCCGGCGGCGATGGCGCCGAGGATCGTGGTCACCGCGCCCGAGTCACGCGCGATGGCGCGCACCGCGCAGTTGCCGTCGTCGGCGACGAGCACGCGATCGGGCTCGGTCCACAAGCCCGCGGGTAAGAAGAAGCGCGCGTCGCCGCCTGTGCCGTCGGCGAAGCCGATGACGTTGCTGGCGCCGGCGACGGTGGCGACGTCGCCGGCGGCGTCGATGCGCGCGATCGTGTGATCGGCGAGCGCGGCCCACACCTCGTCCCCGACGACGGCGACGCCGTTCGGCGCCAGCGGAAAGGTCGCCAGCGTCGTCACGCTGAAGTCGGCGAGAGACATCTTGCGGATGCTGGCGTTGAGATAGTCGACGATGTAGAGGTTGCCGGCGTCGTCGAGCGCCATCTGCTTGGGCTTGTGGAACGTGGCGCCGAGGCCGACGCCGTCGCCGTTGCCGTCGACGCCGACCTGGCCGGCCACCGTCGAGACCATGCCGCTCGGGATCTCGATGCGCCGGATCGTGTCGTTGTCGACGTCGGCGACCCACAAGTTGCCGAGGCCGTCGGAGATGATGCCCTCGGGCTCGCGGAAGCGCGCCGTGGCGATGGGCCCGTCGTCGGTGCCGGGCACGCCGATGGCGCCGGCGTAGAGCGCGACCGCGCCGGTGGCCACGTCGATGGTGCGCAGCGCGTGGTTCTCGGTGTCGCACAGGTAGATCGTGCCGTCGAAGAGCGCCATACCGCCCGGCTGGAAGAACGAGGCCGCGGGGCCGACGCCGTCGCTGCCGCCGATGCTGCCGAAGCGGCCGGCGAGCGTCGTCACCGTCGCCGTGGCCTCGTCGGCGGCGCGGATGACCGAGGCGTCGGCGATCCACAAGCTGCCGCGCCCGTCGCCGGCGAAGGTCCACGGATCGGAGAAGTGCACCGCCGCGCCCACGTCGTCGACGAGGCCGCTGCCGCCCGGCTGTCCGGCGAGGAGGTCGAGCCGCGTCCACGACGGCGCGCTGCACACGCCGATGCAGGCGGGCGTGCTCGCGGCCGGAGAGCCGCAGCCGGCGAGCCCGGCGCAAACTGCGATCGCGAGGGCGCGCACGCCCTCAGCTTATCACTTGAGCGCGCGCAGGACCTCGACGTGATCGGCGCGGCAGCGAATCAGCAGCCTGCCCTCGGGAAAACGAAAGCCGTAGGTGACGACGTGATCGCGCCCTATCTGCATCTCGTTGTGCTGATCGGGCTGGCCGAGCACCTGGTCGGGCGCATCGGCGCCGCCGCAACGCTCGCCCTTGCGATAGCGCGTGCTCGCTTCGGCATAGCCGAGGTGGAACGACTTTCCCGAGTGCACGACCTCGGGTTGGTGCTCGGGGCCGCTGGCTTCGCCGCCGCCGCCCACTGCTTCGGCATCGGCGCCGGCGGGCGCGGCCGGCGCAGGCGCGACGTGCTCGGCGTGATGAGCGCCGCCGCCGCCGCTCGACGACGTCGCGCAGCCGGCAGCGACGAGAGCGAATCCGATCACCAGCATTTTCATCCTTCCATTGTAGCATCGCGACATGGGCAACCCGCTCCTCAACGATCGCAACGTCGACTTCCTGCTCTACGAAGTCATCGACGTCGATCGCCGCCTCGGCAGCCTGCCGCCGTTCGCCGAGCATGATCGACAGGTCTACGATCTGTTCCTCGCCGGCGCGCGCCGCCTCGCGCGCGACGTGCTCTGGCCGTCGTACAAGCCGATCGACGACGAGCCGCCGCGCCTCGTCGACGGGCGCGTGCGCGTGCATCCGCGCCTGCGCGAGATCTATCCGCAGCTGGTCGCGCTCGGCCTGACCTCGGCGACGCGTCCGCCCGCCGTCGGCGGCCAGCAGCTGCCGATGGTGGTGAGCGCGCTCGGCTCGGCGTATCTCATGGCCGGCAACCTGTCGGCGGTCGGCTACGTCGGCCTCACCGCCGCCGCCGCGCATCTCATCTAGGCGTTCGGCTCGGACGCGCTACGCGAGCGCTTCATGACGCGCATGTACGCCGGCGAGTGGACCGGCACCATGGCGCTCACCGAGCCGCACGCCGGCTCCAGCCTCGCCGACGTCACCACGCGCGCCACGCCGACGAGCGACGGCTACTTCAAGCTCTCGGGCGGCAAGATCTTCATCTCCGGCGGCGATCACGATCTCACCGACAACATCGTGCACATGACGCTGGCGCGCATCGACGGCGCGCCCGCCGGCATCAAGGGCGTCTCGCTCTTCTGTGTCCCCACGCGCCGCTTCGACGACGGCGCCCATCAGGGTCGAACCGACACGCTCGTCGACAACGACGTGCGCGTCGCCGGCCTGGTGCACAAGATCGGCTGGCGCGGCATCCCGAGCGTGATCCTGAGCTATGGCGAGCGCGGCGACTGCCGCGGCTGGCTCGTCGGACAGCCGCATCGCGGCATCCAGTACATGTTCCAGATGATGAACGAGGCGCGCATCATGGTCGGCATGAACGGCGTCGCCACCGCGTCGGCGGCCTACCTCGAGTCGCTCGGCTACGCGCGCACGCGCACCCAAGGGCGGCCGCTCGGCGCGCGCGCCGGCGGCCCGCAGATCCCGATCGTCGAGCATCCCGACGTGCGCCGCATGCTCCTACGCCAAAAAGCGATCGTCGAAGGCGGCCTGTCGCTCCTGGCCACCACCGCGCTGCACGCCGATCTCGCCGTCTACTCGCCCGACGAGGCCGAGCGCAGCCGTTCGCAGCTGCTCGTCGATCTGCTCACGCCGGTGGCCAAGAGCTTCCCCGCCGAGTGGGGCTTCGAGTCGAACGCGCTCGCCGTGCAGATCCACGGCGGCTACGGCTACACCTCGGAATATCCGGTCGAAGCGTGGCTGCGCGATCAGAAGCTCAACAGCCTGCACGAAGGCACCACCGGCATCCAGAGCCTCGATCTTCTCGGCCGCAAGGTCGGCGCCGACGGCGGCCGCGCCCTCGGCGTCTTCCTCGACGAGGTCGGCGCCACGCTCGGCCGCGCGCGCACCGCCGGCGCCGGCGCCGATCTGTGCGACGCGATGACCGACGCGCTCGGCGTCCTCGGCGGCACCATCGAGGCGCTGGGCGCACGCGGCGCCGGCGGCGACGTCGAAGGCATGCTGCTGCACTCGAGCGATTTTCTCGCGCTCTTCTCGATCATCACCATCGGCTGGCAGTGGATGCTGCAAGCCGCCGTCGCCGCCGAGGCGATCATGCACGACGCCATCCCGCGCGACTTCTACGCCGGCAAGCTCGCCGCCGCGCGCTACTGGATCACGACCGAGCTGCCGCGCGCGGCCGTGCACGCGGCCTTGTGCAAGTCGGGCGAGCGCTCGTTCGCCGACATGCGGAACGAGTGGTTCTGATAGACTGAGGGCGTCGTGCGCCCGCGCGCGTTCATCGTTGCCGTGCTGCTCCTCGCCGCATCGCCGGCGCGCGCCGACGACTACACGCTGCGCATGGCGACCATCGCCCCCGACGGCACCGCCTGGGC
>DASXOU010000563.1:0-2005 GCA_036494045.1 Polyangia bacterium
CGTTTGCCATGCCGAGTCGTCGGCCGCCGCCGGCTTGCCGGCGAGCTCGAACCGGATCTCGGACGGCGAGGCCGCGGCGGCGTCGAGCCGATAGACGACGGCGCCGCTCGACGAGGCGATCGGCCCCCACGCCGCCTGGCCGGGCGCGGACGCCGCCGGGGGCGTGCTCGTGATCTGCTCGACCATACCCGTGACGCCGCCGATGACGCCGTCGACGTTGCCCGCGATCGAATGCGTCATCGTGCCGTAGGTCGACGGCGCCAGCGCCGCGCACGCGCTCGGAGAAGTCAGCGCCTGGGTCGCCGCCGGCGCCATCGCCAGCGCCGCGCGCGTCGGCAGCGCCGTGCGCAATTCGTCGACCGACGCCTTGGTCGCATCGGAACCCGGCGCGCCGCACGCGCCCGCAAACAGGAGACACGCGGCCAGCGAGATCGGTTTCATGGGCTCTCCTTGCGCAGCTCGGTCAAGCGCGAACGCTGCGCCTCGGTCAATAGGTTACGCAATCGGATGAGCAGCGACAGATGCGCGCGCTTGAACTCGCGCTCGATCGCCATGACCTTGTCTGCCTGTGCCAGCACCTTGGCCTCGTCGATGCGCGGCGCATCGAGGAGCTTGGCCATCTGCTCGCTGGCGCCCTGCATCTGCCACTGCAGCGGCACCAGCGCCGCCTGCGTCTTCTGCACCTCGGCGACGATGGTGCTCTGCTGCTTGTCGTCGATGGCGAGCTCGCGCTGGTGCTTCATGATGAGCTCGGGCGGAAACAGGCGCGCGCCGATCGGGTCGTCGCCGGGCTTGGGTGCGTCCGCGTGCGACAGCGCCGTCAGCGCGACGAGGGTGAACGAGATCCACGCGAGCTTCATTACAAGTCTCCTCCAGTGTCGAATTCGGGAACCGAGCGCAGCACGTCGTCGTCGGGCGGTACCAGGAGAAAGGCGAGCGGATCCTTCCAGCGGATCTCCAGCGACGGCGGCGGCGGCGCGTGCGGGCGCAGCCACAAGATCAAGAGCGCGATCGCGGCGCAGAGCGGCAGCGCCAGCGCCCACGGCCGCGGTCGGCGGCGCGCGCGTCCGACGACCGCGGCGAACGGCGGCGCCGCGTCGTCGCGATGGGCCTCGCCGATCGCCCGCTTCAGCTCGTCGTCGTTCATCGCAGCCGCTCCGCCAGGCGCTTCTTGCCGCGATCGTAGTGCACGCGCGCCGATCCGACCGACACGCCCATCACCCGCGCCGCCTCCTCGATGGTGAGCTCGTGATAGAAGACGAGGTCGAGCACCTCGCGCTGCCGCGCCGCCAATTCGCCGAGCGCCGCGCGCACGCGCAACCGCCGCGCCGCTTCGTCGGAAGATTCGCCCGCCGGCTCGACGCGCCGCGCGCGCAGCCGATCGAGCCCGAGCGACCACAGCCACGACTTCCGCCGCCGATCCGCCGCCGTGTTGCGGATGACCGCGAACAGCCAGGTCTTGACCGACGCGCGCCCATCGAAGCGCGCGCGCCCGTCGAGCACCTTCACGTACGCGCTCTGCAGCACGTCCTCCGCCTCCTCACGCCGCCACGCGCAGCACGCCAGCGCCCACGCGAAGCTGGCTTCGTGGAGCTCCTCGAGGTCGCGCCTGAGCTTGGGTTCCATTCATCGCCACGAGCCTTGGTCGCAGGTGGCGCGACGTTTATATGACAGGCGCTATTCGAACTGTAATTGCCGATGCATGACGTCGCTGCCGCCGCGCTCGTCCTGGGCCACGGCCCACAGGTCGACGAGGTCGCCCGACGCCGGCAGGTACTTGTCGAAGGTCAGCTTCGCGTCGGGCTTCTCCACGCCGGTGACGTCGTGGTCGAGCTCGCCGGCGGTGACGAACCACGTGATCTTGACGGTCTCGGTGACGCTGCGCGGCGGCGTCGTGGCCGGATCGCCGTCGAAGACCTCATAGGTCTCCTGGCTATCGTCGCTGATGAGCGCGCGCAGGTCGATCTCGTCGTTGGCGTGCACCGGGCCGGTGGGCGTGCTCGGG
>DASXOU010000564.1:0-1912 GCA_036494045.1 Polyangia bacterium
CGAGCTGCTCGCGCGCCTGGTCGCGGCCGCGCGCGCCGGCGCCGTGCCGACGGTGGCGCAGGATCTCATCGAGGTCAACGGGCTCTATGGCTTCCTGTTCGCGTCGCTCATGGGCGCGCGCTTCCTCGAGGCCTATTACGGCGGGCTCCATCCCGGCGTCGCGTCGGCGGCGCTCTTGACCGCGCGCACGATGGTCTCGTCGCTCGTCGCCGGGCGCACCGCGCGCTGGCTGTTCGCGCCCGCCGAGGTCGCGCTCACCGTCGACGGCGAGGTCTTGCCGCCGAGCGCGTGCCGCCTGCTCATCGCCTCGACGGTGCCCGACGTCGGCATGGGCTTCCGCGTCCCCTGGCAGGCGGGCCGGCAGGCCGGACGTTTCCACCTCGTCGCCAGCGGCATCTCGACGACGTCGATGGCGCTGCAGCTGCCGCGCGTGTTCGGTGGCCGTCCGCTCGCCGGCGCGCCGCACCTCGATCGGCTGGCAACGCGCGTGGAAATCGGCTTCGCCACGCCCGAGAGCTACACGCTCGACGGCGATCTGTTTCGCGCGCGTGAGGTGGCGATCGCCACCGGCCCGCGCCTGGCGATCGCGCGCGTCTGAAGGAATCGCGCCTGCTACACTAGCCGCCGGTGCATTCGCTCGCGCTCCTCTTCGCCGTCGCCGGCGCCATCCCCGACGGAGCCTTCGTCAAGGTCGACGGCTCGAGCTTCGTCATCGCCGACAAGCCGTTCGCCTTCGTCGGCGCCAACCTCGACGTGATGCACGGCGCCGACGAGCGCGCCCGCGCGGCCGAGACCATCGCCGCCGCGCGCGCCGACGGGCTCACCGTCGGCCGCGTGTGGGCGCTCGGCGAAGGCGACGCCGCGTCGTCGGCGTGGGCGCAAAAGAATGTCTTGTGGCGCGTCGGCCCCGATCAGTGGCTGCCGGGCGGCCCGCGCCAGCTCGATCGCGTGCTCGTCGAAGCGCGCCAGCGCGGCCTGCGCGTCATCCTCACGCTCGCCAACTATTGGGACGACTACGGCGGCATCCGCCAATATCTCGCGTGGGCCAAGCTGCCGACCGACACCTTCGACGCGCGCGATCGCTTCTTCTCCGACGAGCACACGCGCGCCGCGTATCGCGCGCACGTGCTGGCGCTCGTCGATCGCGTCAACAGCATCAGCGGCGTGCGCTACGCCGACGATCCGACGATCTTCGCCTGGGAGCTGATGAACGAGTCGCAGGTATCGACGGTGGCGGGCGCCACCGAGCGGCGCTCGTGGATCGACGAGATGGCCTCGTTGGTCAAGGCGCACGATCCGAACCATCTCGTGACGCCGGGCGTGATGGGCTACACCTCGCGCGCCGAGCGCGCCGAGTGGCTCGCGGTCTGCCGCTTGCCGACGGTCGATTACTGCGACAGCCACTTGTATCCGGAGACGACCGATCGCGTGGTCACGCGCGCGCGACTCGAAGAGTACATCGACGATCGCGTGCAGCTGGCGCGCTACATCGCGCACAAGCCGCTGGTGTTCGGCGAGTTCGGCTTTCACACCGACGCGCCCGGATATCTCGATCTGCCGCGCGCCGATTGGTTCACGACCTTCCTCGCGCGCGCGATCAGCGACGGCGCCGCCGGCGCGCTGGCGTGGATCTACCAGCCGTGGCTCGGCCACGCGCGCGACTTCGGCATCTACGTCGACAAGAGCGACACCGACGACGTGCGCGCAGCGCTGCGCCGCTTCGCCGCGCTGGCCGCGAGCGCGCCGGCGCCGACCAATCCGCTTCTCGGCGAGGCGCACGGCGACGCGCTCTTCTACGATCCCTACGTCACCGAGGAGCGCTCGCCCTATCAGCGCGTCGTCGACGGCGGCAACCTCGAGATCCCGCCGAGCGCGTTCGCCTCCGCGCGCTGGGAGCGGCTCGGCACCTATG
>DASXOU010000565.1:0-1897 GCA_036494045.1 Polyangia bacterium
AAGAAGGCCGAGCGGTGAAGCGGCGCGCGTTCATCGCGGCGCTGGCGACGGCGCCGTTGTTCATCAGGCGCGCGTTCGGCGACGCGTCGGTGGGCAGCGCGCGGGTCGGCGCGCGCGTCACAATGCCGACGGCGCGGCCGACGCTGGTGCTGGTGGTGCCGCGCGACGACGCCAAGCGCTGGGAGCGCGGCAAGCTCTTCGGCGACCTGCTCACGCACGCCGACGACACGCTCTTGGCGCGGCTGTCGCTCGTCGATGTGATCTGCGGGCGCGCGTCCGACTTTGGCACGCCCGGCGAGCCGCTCGTGCTCTTCGTCGTCGGCAGCACCGTGCATCGCCTCGACAAGCCGCCCGCGGAACGCTTCATCGGCGAGATGATCGCGCTGCCGGCGGCGCCGTCGGTGCCTGTGCTGGCGGCGACGGCGCGCGCACGCTACGTCAAGCACGCGCCGCACGGATCGCGCTGGGGCACGACCGGCACTTGTGGCGCGCACTACGACGAGGGGCCGCAAGAGATGGTCGATTGCGGCATGGCGTTCGCGCCCGAGGCGTCGCGCCGCTTCCTCGACTTCTACGTGAAGGCGTCATGATCCCCGTCGGCTTCACGCTGCAGCCCGAGCGCGAGTTCCTCGAGCGCACCGCGCGCATCATCCGCCGCGCCGACTACTTCGAGGTCGCGCCCGAGACGCTGTGGCGCCGCCGCGGCGACGGGCGGCTCGAGCCCAATGGATTTCATCGCCGCTTCGCCGAGCTCGCGCGGCGCGATCGCTTCTTCGTCGCGCACGGGGTCGGCTTGTCGCTCGGCACCGTCGCCGCCGCCGACGCGCGCCGCCGCCGCGCGTGGCTTGCGCGCGTGCGCGCCGATCACGCGACCTTTCGCTTTGCCTGGTACACCGATCATCTCGGCGCCTCCAGCGTCGACGGGCAGGCGATGACGCTGCCCTTGCCGCTGCCGATGACCGCCGAGGCCGCGCGCGCGGTGCGCCGCCGCCTTTCGCAGATGCATCGCGTCGTCGGCGACGTCGGCGTCGAGAACAACGTCGCCTACTTCGTGCTCGGCGACGCGCTCGACGAGCCGCGCTTCCTCATGGACTGCGTGCGCGCGCGCGGCTGCCATCTGCTCCTCGATCTGCACAACGTCTACACGATGGCGCACAACTTCGGCTTCGATCCGGCCGACTACTTGCGCCGGCTCGATCTCGCCAAGGTCATCGAGATCCACGTGTCGGGCGGCGGCGAGTCGTCGCCGGCGTGGTTGCCGTCGGGGCGCGTGCTGCGCCTGGACAGCCACGACGGCGCGGTGCCCGAGCTCGTCTGGCGCATGCTCGAGGCGGTGGCGCCGCGCTGTCCGAACCTGCGCGGCGTGACGCTCGAGCGCATGGAGGGCACGCTGCAGGGCGGCGACGAGCTCCTGCTCGCCGGCGAATTCGAGCGGCTGCGCGCGACCGTGCAGCGCAAGCGGAGACGGGCGTGAAGCTCGCCGACTACGAGCGGCGCGTGGCCGCGGCGATGCGCGCCCGCGATCCGGTGGCGGCGATGCGCGAGATCGATCCTGCCGTCGACGCCGACGGCGTGCGCATGACCGCGCTCCTGGTCGCGCGCCTGCGCTTCGAGCGCCTCCTACGCGGCTCGCCCGAGGCGGAGGCGTCGTTCGATCGCGACGCCGCCGCGTTCGCCGCGACCTTCGCGCGCTATCACGCCGAGGTCGCGCCGCGCGCGTTCTTCCCCGCCGACGAGGCCGCGCTCTTCGACGCCTGGCGCGATCGCACCGCGGCGGCGCCGCCGCCGCGCTCACGCATCGTCGCGCCGCGGAACGCGCGCCGCCGCCGTCGCTAGCGGCGCCGAACCTGTGTTAGGCTGCGCGCCACAAACGCCATGGCCAGCGACAAGAAGAACG
>DASXOU010000566.1:0-3612 GCA_036494045.1 Polyangia bacterium
CGCTCGTGCCGCCGATGACGTTCTTGATGCGGCTTTTGCGCTAGCGCGTAGCGGCGGCGTTTTGCGCGATGGCGGCGGCGAAGTCGGGCCACAGCGGCGCGGGGAGGTCGTGGCCCATGCCGGGGAAGACGCGCAGCGTCGCGCCGGGGATGGCGCGCGCGACGGCTTCGCCGCCGGAGACGGCCACGATTGGATCGTCGGCGCCGTGGATGACGAGCGTCGGCGTGCGTACGGCGGCGAGGCGGGCGGTGCGGTCGCTCGCGGCCATCACGGCGGCGAGCTGGCGCTGGCCGCCGAGCGGGAAGAAGCTGCGATCGAAGGCGGCGCCGGCGAGGGCGCGGATGCGCGGCTCGTCGAACGGATGGACCGTCGACGACAGGCGGCGCGAGATCTTGACGCGGAAGTCGAGATAGGCGGCGCGCTCGCTCGGCTGCGGCTGCATCAGCATGGGCAGGATGTCGGGCGCGGCGCCGCCGACGTCGCGCGCGCCCGTCGACGACATCATGATGCACAGGCTCGTCACGCGGCGCGGATGGCGGAGCGTCAGGAGCTGCGCGATGAAGCCGCCCATCGAGGCGCCGACGACGTGCGCGGCCGGGACATCGAGCGCGTCGAGGAGACCCGCGGCGTCATCGGCCATGTCGTCGAGCGTGTAGGGCACCGGCGTCTTGGTCGACAGGCCGACGTCGCGGTTGTCGAAGCGGATGACGCGGAAGCCGCGCTCGGCGAGGAGGCGGCAGAAGCCGTCGGGCCACGCGATCATCTGCGTGCCGAGGCCCATGATCAGCAGCATCGGCGGCGCGTGGGCGTCACCGATCGATTCGTATTCGAGCTCGATGCCGTTGGCGCGCGCGGTGGGCATGCCCGGACTTTGGCACGAGTCAGCGCGCGCGTCGACGGCGCGCGGCGAGGGCGAGGGCGAGGCCGGCGATGGCGAGGAGCACGACGAACGGCGTGCCGCCGGCGCCGCCGCCGAAGGCGCAGCCGCTCTTGCCGCCGGTCGCGCCGCTGCCGCCGCCGGCGCCGCCGCTGCCGCCCGCGCCGGTGCCGCCGCCGGTGCCGCCGGTGCCGCCGGTGCCGCTGCCCAGGTCGACGGCGTTTCCCATCGGCGCGCCGGCCTTGAGCACGATGTCGATGCACTGGTGATAGATGTCCTCGATGCCGACGCCGGGCGTCGGATCGTAATCGCCGTGCAGATCGTTGTCCTCCATGACCTGGATGACCTGCAGCGTGCAGTTGTCGCACTCCATGTTGGGCATGGTCAGCTGGAACGTATAGGTCTGCACGCCCATCGCCAGGTGCGGGAAGAGATCGTCCCAGCCGGGTTGCACGTTCGGCGTGTTGTAGTAGTCGGCGGCGCCGCAGTGATCGCCGGCGTCGATCGGGCACGGACGGTTGGGATCGATGGGCTTGATCGACGCGGGCTCCTTGAATTCGTCGTCGCCGCTCATCTGGAAGGCCCAGCGGAAATAGCTCGGATGCGGGATGGTCTCGACGAGGTGGATGGTCAGCGTCGCGCCGGGCGCGAAGGTGTAGACGTTGGTGCCGCGCGTGCTGCCGGCCAGGCCGCACGGGCCTTGTTTGAGGTTCGCGTCGCCCGAGCGCGACTTGAAGTCGCCGCCCTGTTCGAGGCTGATGTGGGCGGCGGCCGGGCGCGCGCCGAGGAGCGCCGCGGTGCAGGCGACGATGGTAAGAAAAAATTTACTGCGCATGGCCTGTCTTACCACGCTGGGCCAGGCCGCGCGTTTCCGATTCGGCAACGGTCAGGCGCGCAGCGCCACCATCGGATCGATCGCGGTGGCGCGGCGCGCCGGCAGCCAGGCCGCCGCGGCGGCGACGAGGACGAGCGTGGCGGCGACGGCGACGTAGGTCGGCGGATCGGTGGCGACGACGCCATAGAGCAGCTTCGACAACAGCGACGACAGCGCCAGCGCGGCGATGGCACCGACGCCGGCGCCGATGGTCGCGAGCACCAGCGCCTGCCGCACCACCAGCGCGCGCACGTCGCCGGGCGTGGCGCCGAGCGCGACGCGGATGCCGAGCTCGCGCGTGCGCTGCACGACCTGCACGGCGAGGACGCCGTAGAGCCCGAGCGCCGCCAGCGCCAGCGCGATCGCGCCGAACACGCCGGTGAAGTCGAGCAGCACCTTGCGCGGGCGCAGCGAGTCGTCGAGCGCCTCGCTCATCGTCGCCACGTCGAAGGTCGCTTCGGTCGGATCGACGCCGGCGATCTCGCGCCGCACCAGCGCCGCCAGATCGGCGGGCGTGCCGTGGCCGCGCACCGCCAGCGACATGCGCGAATAGGGGAGCTGCGCGAACGGCAGGTAGGTCTCGGGCGTCGGCTGGCCGTCGAGGCCGAAGCGATGGCTGTCGGCGATGAGGCCGACGATCGTCATCCACGACTTGTCGTCGGTCCAGCCGATGCGCATGTGCTTGCCGAGGACGTCTTCGCTGCCGAACCAGCGGCGCGCCATCGCCTGGTTGATCACGCACACCTTGGCCGCAGTGGCCGTGTCGCCGGGCAGGATGCCGCGGCCGCGCACGACGTGCATGCGCATGGTGTCGAAGTAGCCGGGCGATACCACCATGTACTCGGTGTAGCGATTGGGATCGTCGAGCTGCACGCCCTCGATGTCGAAGTCGCCGTTGATGTTGTTCTGCGACAAAGGCAGAAAGTCGGTGATGCCGGCGTTGGTGATCTCGGGCAGCGTGGCCACGCGATCGAGCACGCGCGCGTAGAACGGGCCCGGCTCCTTGCCGTCGGAGAGCGCCATGCGCAAGGTGACGACGCCACGCGGATCGAAACCGGGATCGACGGCGGCGACGCGCAGAAAGCTGCGGCCGAGCAGCGCCGCGCCGACCAGGAGCGCGAACGAGAGCGCCACTTGCAAGACCACCAGCGTCGAGCGTAGGCGCGAGCGGCTGCCGGCGACGCTGCGGCCGCCTTCCTTGACCGCGCCGGCGAGATCGGCGCGCGTCGCGCGCAGCGCGGGCAAGAGGCCGAACGCGAAGGTGCTGCCGAGCGCGACCGCGGCGGCGAAGCCGAGCGCGCGCGCGTCGAGCGCGGGGGTGAACACGCCGCCCGCTTGCAAGACGGTGCGGGTGGCGTCGACGCCCCACAGCGCGACGGCGAGGCCGGCGACGCCGCCGAGGACCGCGAGCAAGAGACACTCGGTCAAGAGCTGCTGCACGACGCGCGCGCGCGTGGCGCCGAGGGCGACGCGCAGCGCCAGCTCGCCGTGGCGGGCGGCGGCGCGCGCCAGCAGCATGTTGGCGACGTTGGCGCAGGCGATGACGAGGACGAGCAGCACCGCGCCGAAGAGCAGGAGAATCGCCGGCCGCAGCCGCGCCGTGATCGACTCCTGCCACGAGCGCACGAGCACGCCGCGATCTTTATTACTATCGGGATACGTCGACGCCAGCGTGCGCGCGATGGTGTCGAGCTCGGCGCGAGCGCCCGCCAGCGTCGCGCCGTCGCGCAGGCGCCCGACCGCTTGCAGGTAGTGGCTGCCGCGCTCGAGCAGATGTCCCGTCGGCACCACCGGCAGGTAGACGCTGCCGCCGCCGTACGGCAGCGTGAAGCCGGCCGGCAGCACGCCGACGACGACGTAG
>DASXOU010000567.1:0-2167 GCA_036494045.1 Polyangia bacterium
TCGCCACCTCCTCGAGATGCAACAGGTGCATGCGCGCGCGCTCGGTGAAGCGCTCGACCGTCGCCCGCGGCGCGCCCGTGCGCTCGGCCTGAAAGACGAGCTTCGAGTAGGCGATCGACAGCCACGCGAGACCGATCGGCCACTCGGCCTCGTTGCCGAACGGCTCGTCCTGATTCGAGTTGAAATAGCGGTCGCCGGGATAGCGAACGACGCCATGCGCGCGCACGAGGTGCTTCTCGATGTTGTCGAGGATCTCCTCCTGCAGCGCGAACTGATCCTTCAAGATGTTGTACGGCCACAAAAGCGAGAGCTGCGCCAGATCATACGGCCGCGACACCGACTCGCGCGGCAGGATCTGCGACAGCGCGCGCGCCCCGTCCTCGAGGAAACGCTCGGAGACGGGAATCATCCCCGAGACGTCGATGTGGTTGCGATACTTGTAATCGTAATAGCCGTGGTCGTGCCACATCGTCAGCCCGGCGAGCACCGCGCCCACCGACGACGAATGCACCTCGGGCCCCTCTTCCCACATGCCGAAGTCGGGCTCGGCGTCCCAGCGCGAGGTCCACAAGTAGCTGAGGATGTCCTTGACCACCTGCACGTGCTCGTTCGAGCGGATGACCTTGAACCCCTGCTTCATGAGGTCGCCGGTCTTGAACAGGAACAGCCCGAAGATGTCGAGCTGATGATGCCCCCACTCGTCGGTGATCTCCTCGAGCGTCGTCGGATGAACGCGCGCGTGCACCACCGCGCCCTTGGCGCGCGTCAGGTCCGGCTTCTTGCGCACGCCGCGGATGATCTTGTGGTGGAACTTCTCGAACACCGTGAGCACGACGCCGTACGACTGCTTCACCTTGTCGTAGAGCCCGAGATACTCGTTGGCGTAGGTCGCGTACATGATGTCGCGAAGCCAGTAGACGTCGTAGCGGTCGTAGCCCGCTTCGCCCGAATACGGTGACGCGATGTAGCCGCCGTTGAGCTGCCGCAGGTTCTCCAGGTGCTCGTAGGCGAGGCCGACCTGCCGCTCGAACGGCAGGTCGCGAAAGCTCGCGAAATACGCGGGCGCATTCTCCATCTCTTTTACTATCCTTCGTCGAGCGCGCGGCTGCAAGCCGCCCGGTTGCGCCGCTTTGGGCGCGCGTGTAGCCTGCCGGCGATGGAGCTGGCAAACGCGGAGCGCTTCGACGTCATCGTGGTGGGCGGCGGCCTGTCCGGCTGCGCGATGGCGACGGCGCTCGCCGATGGACGCCGCAAGATCCTGGTGCTCGAAGCGCGTGCCGGCCGTAACCCGCGCTTCAACGGCGAGCTCATCCATCCGCACGGCGTCGACGTCCTCGACGAGCGCGGCTTCCTCGGCCCGCTGCATGATGCCGGCGGCGCCGACGTGCGCGGCTTCGCGGTCGTGCAGTCGCCCTCGAAGCCGATCACGCTGTTGCCGTACGAGGAGATCCCCGGATCGCGCCCGTTCGGCTTCGCGATCGATCATCACGATCTCGTCGACACCATGCGCAAGAAGATGCTCGAGCGCCCCGGCATCGAGCTGCGCCTCGGCGAGCGCGTCGTCGAGCTGGTGCGCGATCAGGAGCGCGTCGTCGGCGTGATGACGGCCAAGGGTCCCGTCCTCGCGTCGGTGGTGCTGGCGTGCGACGGCCGCCACTCGAAGGTGCGCGCGCTCATCGAGATGCCCGAGCGCGCAACGCTGCTCTCGTTCACCGCCGCGGCGCTGCTCGAGGAGTGCCCGCTGCCGCAGCCCGGCTTCGGCCACATCATTTTGGGCGCGTGGGGACCGATCCTGGTCTACCCGATCAGCGCACGCGACGCGCGCACCTGCATCGACCTGCCGCAGGACATGGACAAGGGCAAGGAGGCGGTGATCGCGCGCATCCGCGACGGTTACGCGCCGCATCTGCCCGACGGCGTTAAGCGCACGCTGGTCAAGGCGCTCACAAAGGATGGGGGCGGCGACATCGAAGTCGCGGCCAACTACGCCATCTACACCGACGAGTGCGTCGTGCCCGGCGCGGCGCTGGTGGGCGACTCGGCCGGCTGCTCGCATCCGCTGACGGCGACGGGGATGACGATCGCGCTCAACGACACCAGGATCGCGGCGGCGGAGCTGGCGGCTGTCGATCTCGCGGATCGCGCGGCGGTGGATGCGGCGCTGGGA
>DASXOU010000568.1:0-15940 GCA_036494045.1 Polyangia bacterium
CTTGCCGTGCCCCGAGGTGATGAAGATCTTCTGCCCGGTGACGAACCAGTTGCCGTCGCCGTCCTCTTCCGCGCGCGTGCGCAGCCGCGCCATGTCGCTGCCGGCATCGGGCTCGGTGATGTCCATGCAGCCCCACGCCTCGCCGCGCACGATCTCGCCGATGAGCTCGCCAAAGCGCGTCGATTCGATGGTGCCCTTGTCGGGATCGATCTTGGTCGAGCCCTCGCGCACGCTGAACAGCAGCATCGCCATCGCCATGCCGCCGTGAAATCCGTGATGCGCCATGACGCTGACGTCGGCGCGCCCGAACACCTCCGACAAGAGGAAATAGAGCATCACCGGCGCATTCATGCCGCCGAGCTCGCGCGGAACGCACAGTCCGTGCAGCCCGAGCTCTTTGACCTGCGCGAAGATCCCCGCCAGCCGCTCGGGAAACACCGCCTCGCCGCCTTCGTGACGCACGCCCTCGCGATCCAATTGCGCAGCGTGCGGCGCGATCTCGTCGGCGACGAAGCCGCCGACCATCTCCAGCGTCTCCTTGTAGAACGCCAGCGCCTCGTCGACGCTCTTGGGCCCGCCCGGGTTGCGGAAGTCCGCCTCCGTCGAGCGCACCAGCGGCTCCCAGTCGATGCCGTGCTCGATGTACCAGCGCAGATCTTCGTTGTCCGTGTAGAAGTTCGCCATGACTACTCCTCGTACGAGCGGGGAATGAGCGCGATGCGCGCGATCCGCTTGAGCTCGCGCAGAAGGCGCGGATCGGCGGACGACGCGCTCGTGCGCCGCTTGTGTCCGTTGCCGCCGAGCAAGGTCTGCAGCGTGATGCCCGTGGTGAACGTGCCGACGACAAGATGGATCACCTGCAGCACGTAGGCCGCGGGATCGACGTCGACGCGCATCGAGCCGTCGTCCTGCGCCTTCTTGATCGACTCGGCGATGACGCCGAGCCACGGCGAGACGTGCGTGACCAGAAGCCCGCGCATCTCTACCGGACGGTCGAGCGTCTCGCGCAGAAGCAGCCGCGCGCGATCGGGATCGGCGGCGAAAAACTCGATGGTGGCGTCGAGGATCGCGTCGAACCGATCCTCGCGTGCCACCGCGCGGAGGAGGCGCGGCACGATCTCGTTCCAGCGCGACAACAGGTGCTCGAGGACGCTCTTGTGCAGCGCCTCCTTCGACGGGAAGTGATAGAGCAACGAAGGCTTGGCCACGCCCACCGCGTCGGCGATCTCCTGGATCGCCGTCCCGTCGACGCCCTGGGCCGCGAACAGCCGCGTCGCCTCCTCGAGAATCTTGGCCCGCACGTCCATGCTCGTCTACCACCCGGTCATACGTTGTCTACCATTTGGTAGACAGGCATGCAAGCCGGAAACATTCACAGGAAGACCAAAAGTTCAGAAGAATGCATTTCTGACCTTCTGAACTTTTGATCTTCCTGTGAATAATCCGTCGTGGTCTTCACGCGCCCGCGCGTGCTCCTGCTGTTTCCGCTCGGCTTCGCCGCCGGCGTGCCGTACATGCTGGTGTCGCAGACGCTATCGGCGTGGCTGGCCAACGCCGGCGTCTCGCTCGCCGGCGTCGGCCTCTTCTCCGCGGTCAGCCTGCCCTACTCGCTCAAGCTCCTATGGGCGCCGCTCGTCGATCGCTTCCTACCGCCGTTCGCCGGCCGCCGCCGCGGCTGGATCATCCTGTTCCAGCTCGCGCTCGGCCTGACGCTGGTCGCGCTCGGCGCCACTTCGCCGCGCGCCGCGCCGCTCGCCTTCGCCGCGCTCGCCGTCGGCGCGACAGTCTGCGCCGCCACCGTCGACATCGCCACCGACGCCTATCGCACCGACCTCCTCGCGCCCGACGAGCGCGCCGCCGGCACCGCCGTCTACGTCTTCGGCTACCGCGCCGCCATGCTGGTCACCGGCGGCCTGGCGCTCGTCGCCGCCGACCACATGCCGTTCGGCCGCGTCTACCAGCTCGCCGCCGCGCTCCTCGCCGTCGGTGTCGTCGCCGCGCTGGCAGCGCCCGAGCCGGCCGCGGTCACGGCGCCCGCCAGCTTGCGCGCCGCCGTCGTCGCGCCGCTCGCCGATTGGCTCGCCCGCCCGCGCGCGCTCGCGCTCCTCGCCTTCGTCGCCTGCTATCGACTCGCCGATCTCGTCGCCGCCGCGCTGTCGACGCCGTTCCTGCTCTCTGTCGGCTTCTCGAACACCGAGATCGGCCTGGCCAACAAGTCGGTCGGCATCGCCGCCACCATCGCCGGCGCGCTCGGCGGCGGCGCCGTGGTCGCGCGCTTCGGCCTGCGCCGCCCGCTCATCATCCTCGGCGTCGCGCTGCCGCTCTCGAACCTCGCCTGGAGCGCGCTCGCCGTCGTCGGCAAGAGTCACACGCTGCTGCTCGCCACCGTCGCCACCCACGACGCGATCGTCGGCGCCGGAATCGCCGCGCTCGAGGCGCTCATCCTCGGCCTGTGCAACCGCCGCTACGGCGCCACCCAGTACGCGCTGCTCTCCGCCGCCGCCGGCCTCGCCGGCCGCCTCGCCGCCGCCCCCTCGGGCTTCCTCGCCGCCCGCCTCGGCTGGCCCGCGTTCTTCGCCGCCACCGCCGCCGTCAGCCTGCTCGCCTTCGCCGCCACTGCCCCCGCGGCGTTGCGCGCCGTGACCGCTCTCGACAACTCCTCCGACGCCTAGACGAGGCGGCGGCGCAGGCGCGCCAGCGGACCCAGCGCGCGCACCGCCGCCGCGGTCAATGCGCTGGCGCTGAGGTACGAGAGCCCGCGGCCGATTCGGCCGCCGAGCTCGATCGCGATACCCCAGCGACGAAGCGCACGCACGCGCCCGACGATCGCGCCGTCGCCGGCGGGCAGATCGTCCGCCGCCATCCGATCGCCGCGTGTCACCAGCGGATCAACCGCCACCACGCGATGCGCCACGAGGCCGTGCGGCCGCTCGACGACGGCGACGTCGCCGCGGCGCAGGGAGGCCGCGCCCGCCGGCTCGACCGTCAGCCGATCGCCGGTGCGCAAAAGCGGCCACATGCTGGCGCCGCGCGCGCCGAGCTCGATGGTGCAGCCGGCGCGCAGCGCCTTGGCCGCCGCCGAACGCGGCCGCACGCCTCAGCTCGCTCGCGGGAGCAGGAAGCAGGCCCGGGTGGTCGGATTGATCTTGCCGCAGGAGAGCGCCAGCACCTCGAACAGCTCTTCGCACTCGATCGTGGGCGGCTCGTACGGCTTTCTACCATCCGTCTCCGGCGACGGCGGCTCTTCTGGTTTTCCTGTCGGCGGGCTCATGGCAGCACTCTCAAACGCGCCGCAATGCGCGCCTTGGCAACTTGTTTGGCCGACAGATCGCAGCCGGCGACGCCCTGACCGCGGTGCATGGCCAACCCCGTGCAGCGGGCGCAGGCACCCTTGACCTCGCAGTCGCGGCAGGTCGCGAGATCCTCGAACGTGAGCGAGCGCAGCTGGTCGAGGAACGGATCGGACTGCCAGATGTCGGCGAACCGCTGCGTGCGCACGTTGCCGACCACCGACGGCATCATGATGCACGGCATGACGTCGCCCGTGGGTCCGATGGCGCAGTAGGCGCGGCCTGCATTGCACGGCCCCGGTCCAGGTCCGTCGAGCGGCCCGCCGTAGATGGTGGCGAACGGCTCCTGCGACAAGAGCTCGACCATCCGGCCGTGCGCGAGCTGGAGCGCCATCGGTCCCGGATCGCCGTTGTTCTTGGGCGTGATGGTCACGTCGAAACGGCAGGGCATGTGCGCGGCGAGCGCCATGTCGTGCACGCCGCGCGCGCCGGTGCCGTTGAGCGACAACAGCGGCGTCTTGATCGCGACGTGCAGCCCGTGCTCTTTGAGCCGCGCGATCCCCGCCAGCGTGCGCGCGTGCGAGCCGGGAAGATCGGTCACGGCGTCGTGCACCTCGGGCCGATCGCTGTAGACGCTGATCGACACCTCCAACACCCCCGCGGCGGCGAACCGTCGCGCGACCTCGTCTGTGACGAGAGTGCCGTTGGTCAGGACCTTGACGACGAAGCCACGCGCCGCCGCGGCTTCGACGAGCTCGACGAAGTCACGGCGCGCCAGCACCTCGCCGCCGGTCATCGTCAAAAAGAGCGTGCCGGCCGCGGCCAGATCGTCGAACAGCGCCAGCCACTCGTCGAAGCTGAGCTCGCCATGGTCGAGGTGATCGGGCAGGTAGCAGTGGACGCAGGGAAGGTTGCAGCGATGAGTGACCTCGACCAGGACCTCGAGCGGAACCTTGAGGTCGCCGGCGCGCTCGGTCATGCGGGTCAGAAGATCGCCGTTCACTGGCGCACCGCCAGGCCGAGCGCCTCGAGCCGGCGCAAGAAATCGTCGACGTCACAGCGTGCGCGCGCCTCGTCGATTCGGAAGTCGCGCACGACCGCCGCGACCATCTCGTCTTCGCTGGCGCCGCGCTCGACCGCGGACCAGACCACGCCCGCCACGCTGTTCATGGAGAAGACGCGGCGACCTTGCGGATCGACGACCACCGTCTCATCGGCGAGGGCTCGCCCCGGCAGTTTGCGGATCGGACGGAAGCGGGTGCTGCTCGAGATGTTGTCGCACGAGTTGGAGGACATCGGAACTTAAACGGAACTGTAGCACAGCCGTTCGGTCCTTGACGATCGCTGCCGCGGCGTCGACCACCCGCAGCACCAGCGCCTCGTCGCGGCAGAAGAACAACGTCGACGCCAGGAGCTCGCGCACCGCGCCGGCCGCGCTCAACGCGACCAGCCGTTCGCCGTCGGCCTGCTGCAGGCGGCAGAGCGCCGCGAGCGGCAGCGCGCGCGGCGAGCAGATCGCCAGGTCACCATGAAACGGCGTGCCGGCGGCAAGGACGCGCGCGCCATCGGGATAGATCGCGGTCAGCTCGTCGCACAAGACGGCGTCGGCGGCGACCGAGCGCGCGACCGTGGTCTTGCCGGCGCCCGAGGGCCCGAAGCAGACCAGCGCCCCGCCGTCGAGCTCGACCGACGCGCCGTGGACGAGGAGCCCGCCGCGCTCGAGCAAGAGCAGCGACATGGCGATGCGCAGGAGCGAGTCGACGACGTAGACGCTGTCGGGGATCTCGGCGAGCCCGTGGCCGGCGCCAAGGTCGAGCTCCGCGACCAGAGCGCCGTAGCGCACCGAGAAGCGCCGGTCCGCGAGCCGCTCGACGGTGGGATCGCCGTCCGGCGCGTGGGCGCGCCGGCTCGACGCCGTCAGCGCGATCGACAGCGCCGGCGCGCCCGCCTCGCTGAGGAACGAGCGATAGCGATCGCGCGCCGCCGCGGCCAGGGACGGCGACAAACCGGTGAGGGCGATGCGGACGGTAGCGATCTCGACGATCACGGAGCTATGGATAGGTCCAATTCTGCGCGAGCTGGACCCACGAGCCACTGTTCTGGCTGACGGTCACGTGGCCGTGCTGCGTCGTCGTGGTGCCATTGGTGCCATAGTAGATGTTGCCGCCGGCGATGTCGATGAGCGGCGTAGTGTCGATGGTGGCTCCATATTGCGGCGTGACCGCCTCGAACGAGAAATCCGACGACGAGAAGCGGTTCACGTACCCGGCGCCGTCGCCGACCCAGACGTGGCCATTGAACACCATCGGCGAGCTCTTGGGATAGCCCTGTTCGTTGTTCACGCCGCCCAGCGCGTGGCTCGCCTGCTGGAAGGCGGTGATGGGATTGCTCTTGGTGCCATCGTACGGGGCGCGCCACAGCCTGTTGTTGAACGCGATGTAGACGTAGCCGCCGGCGACGTCGGCGAACGGCGACGAGTAGAAGATCGCGCTACTTCCGACGGTCGCAAACTGCGGCGTGCAGGTCGTTCCGGTGGTGCAGCCGCTCGGGCTGATGTCGAGAGCGACCACCTGGTTGTTGACGCCCACGAGCAGCCAATTGTTGATGCTATCGATGAAGGGGGCGCTGTAGATGGCGTCGTTGCCGGTGCAGCTCCTGGCGCAGAGGTTCGTCTTCTGCCCGTACAGCGCGCCGGTGGCGGGATTGAGGCGATAGAGCTGCCCATCGTCGCAGCCGACCCAGACCACGCCGCTCCACACGATCGGCGACGAATGAATTTTCGAGCACACGTTCTTGCTCCAGGTCTTCGTGCCCGTCGAGGTGTCGATGCGCGTGACGTTCCCCGCCGTATCGGCGACGTAGAGCGCATAGGGCTGGGTCTCGAAGTCGATCCACGGGGACGCCCACGAGACAGTGTGGCCGAGCGAGACGGGAAAGCCGGTCGCCCTCGAGCCGTCCGCGGCGTTGAAGCCATAGACGGTTCCCTTGCTGCTCACGCCGTACACCTTCGTGCCGTCGGGCGTGAGGGCGATGGCCGAGCCGTCGATCTTTGAATCGATCGTCTCGGCCCAGGCGATGTCGGGCGTGGCGTTATAGAGGTCGTCGGCGGCGCCGAGGTACTCGGTCCCCTGGTAGCCGCCGTAGGCGAACATGCGATCGGTGGCGTTGTTCTCGGTGGCGCCGGCGACCCACAGCGCCGGCGTCACGTTGATCGGCTCGGTGAGGACGAACTGCCAGTCGAGCGCGTTGTCCGGCGGCGGCGCATCCGGCGGCGGCGCGTCCGGCGGCGGCGTTCTCGACGGGGGCGTGCCCAGCCAGGCTCGGCCCGCCGCGCGCAACGCCGCCAATGGATCGTTGAAGCGGGCGATCCGCGACGACGAGCCGGAGATGGCGAATCCGGATGGCCCGGGCGACGGCACCGACCCCGACGGCGCGGGTTCGCCGCCCGTGCATCCAGCGATGAGCGCGACTGCGGCGCTCGCCGCCAGGCTCCTGACACAGCGCATGCGTCGACTATAGCATGAATTAAGTATGCAGCGAACCGTTTACGTAGCAGAAAACTACCAGATCTGCTGAAGCTGGACCCAGGAGCCGAGCTTCGGGTGCGTCTTGACGACGCCCCGCTTCGCCGTGGTGACCGTGCCGTTGGTGCCGAAGTAGATGTTGCCGCCGGCGATGTCGATGAGCGGCGTGGTGTCGACGGTGACACCGTACTGCGGCGTCGCGTTCTCGAAGGCGAAGCTGTCCGAAGCATATCGGTTGACGAAGCCGCCGCCGTCGCCGACCCAGACGTGGCCGTTGAAGGCGAGCGGCGAGCTCTTGGGATAGCCGGCGTCGCTGTTGCTTCCGGCGAGCGCGTGGGCGGTGGCGACGAACCCCGACGTCAGGGCCGTTCCGTCCCAGCCGGCGCGCCAGAGCTGGTTGTTGAACGCGAGGTACACGTACCCGGTCGCGAAGTCGATGAACGGCGACGAGTAGAAGATGGCGCTCTTGCCAACCGTCGCGATGCTGATCGGGCAAGCGCTCGTGCCGGTGGTGCAGCCGGTCGTCGGATCGATGTCGACGACCACGAGCTGGTTGTTGACGCCGATCAGCAGACGATTGCCGACGCTGTCGATGAATGGGGCGCTGTAGATGGCGTCGTTGGCCTTGCACGACGCTCGCGCGCACAGCTTGGTGGCCGGCGCATACTCCGCCAGCGTCTGCGGGTTCAAGCGGTGCAGCGTGCCGTCGTCGCAGCCGGTCCAGACGACGCCGTTCCACACGATCGGCGAAGAGTGAATCGCGGAGCAGATCTTCTTCGACGCCAGCGTGGCGCCCGTCGAGGTGTCGATGCGGGTGACGCGGCCGTTGAGGTCTGCGACATACAGTGGATAAGGCTGGGTCGTGAAGTCGAGCCAGGGCGAGGCCCACGAAACCTTGCGGCCGATCGCGACGGGAAACCCGGCCACGGCGGAGCCGTCCGCCGCGTTGAATCCATAGACGGTGCCTTTCTTGGTCACGGCGAAGACCTTGGTCGCGTCGGGCGTCAGGACGATCGCGGAGCCGTCGACGTCGGAATCGATCTCGTTCTGCCAGGCGACGGTCGGACTGGCATCGTAGAGATTCTCGAGCGCGAAGAAGGAGTCGCTGCCGTCCGAGGCGAGGGCGCCGGCGGCGAACATGCGGTCGGTCGCATCGTTCTCGGTGCCGCCCGAGACGTAGAGCGCCGGCGTCTCCTCGACGGGCGCGAAGAGCGGATACTGCCAGTCGAGCCCGCTGTCCTGCGGCGGAGCGTGCCGCCGCGTGTGCCCCAGCGCGGCCGACTCGACCAGGCGAAGGGTTAGCGCGGGATCGTTCATCCTGCCGAGGCGCGACCACGAGCTGTCGACGGCGTAGCCGCCGTTGGCGTCGGGCTGCGGCGTCGACGGCGAAAGAGCGCCGGCGGTGCACCCCGCGGCGAGGAAAACAGCGACGGTGACGATGAGATGCGCGCGGGTCATGGTGCCCCCAACCTCTGTTCAAAAAGATTGTATTCTGGCTAACGTTCTCGGATTTCGAGCAACTCTACCAAGCGCAGCTCGCTCTTGCGAGCGATCTCGTACAGCGCGACGGCCGGGCGCTCGGTGACGATGGCCCGCGCCACCAGCGACCGGATCCGCGCCGGCACCCGCGCGAGCGGATCGGCGCCGAGCGCCAGCCGCAAGAGGCGCAGGCGAAACGCGAGCCCCGGGCGGCGGATTGGGGCCGGAACGAACCCGGGCAGAAGAGCGTGCGCCAGGTCGAGCGCCACGTCGAAGGCGGCGCCGACGCCCCGGCGCCGTGCTTCGGCGGCAGCGCGGGAGACGTTGGCGCCACGCCCGAGGAGGAGCGCGAGATCGATCGGCCAGGCGGCAGGCTCGCCGAACGCATGCGTCGCGGCGTGCACCGCGGTGAACCAGAGATGATCGTCCCACGACGGCACCGGTCGCGGCTTGCCGAACAGCTCGACGGCGATGGCGCGCGCGAACAGTGGCTCCACGTCGGCGTCGGCGCCGAGCTCGTGCATGAGCCGATAGTGGAGCTCGACGAAGACGTGGCCGTCGGTCATGGCGACGTCGTGTCCGTGACGGGGCGAGAAGCGCGCGCGCGGCCCGTACAGGCGACGGAAACCGAGCCGCTCGAGACAGGCGACCGCCGCCGGCAGCTCGCGCGGACGCACGGCGAGGTCGAGGTCCGCCATCGGCCGGGCGCCGGCGTCGGGGTAGACGAGCGCGGCGAACAGCGCGCCCTTGAGCGGCAGGAGGACCAGCCCCTCGGCCTCGGCGGCATCGAGAATCTCCGCGCAGCGATCGAGCGCGGCCAGGTTGCGGACGAGGGTCGCGCGGTAGGCGGCAGCGCGCGTTTCGGCAAGCGGGAGTGATGCGAGGCGATCGGCGGCGGCGAAGCTGACCCACCACAAGGGCCCGAGCTCGCGGCGTCGGCTGAAGCCCGGCGGCAGCGTCGCGAAGAGCTCGGGCGTGAGGATCGCTGAGGGCACGTTCGCGCGCTGGCGCCAGCCTAGCATGAGCGGCGAGCGCTACTGCGTGACGGTGAGCGCGAACGAACCGTAGTGGCCGTCCATCGCCAACGTGATGGTCACCTCGCCGGGCGCGATGGCGGTGACGACGCCGGCGCTCGAGACCGTCGCCGTGGCGGGATCGGACGAGCTCCAGGTCACCGCGGCCGTCACATCCTGCGTCGAGCCGTCGTTGTACTCGGCGGTGGCGGTCAGGGCCGTCGACGAGCCGACAACGACGGTGGTGTTGGAGTCGTCGCCGCCCGGCATGTCGATGAAGATCGACCGCAGCGTCGGCGGCATCACCTGGAGCTCGATGGCATCGGAGAGGCCGTCGAGCTGCGCCGAGATGAAGGTGGTGCCGGCGCGGGTCGCGTTCGCGACGTGCATGCCCGCTTCGACGTCCGTGATGGTCGCGACCTCCGGCGAAGAGGAGATCCAGGTCGAGGCCATGGTGACGTCTTGGGTCGACTCGTCGCAGTAGGTCGCGGTCGTGGTGAACCCGATCGAATCGCCCGCCCTCACGGTCAAGTTGGTCGGGCTGACCGCGATCATCTTGGGGACGGTGGGATCGGCGGTCAGCGTCAGCGAGCCGGCGGCGCCGCCCCACTTCGCGGAGATGGTCACGGCGCCGGCGCTCGACGCCGTCACCAGGCCGGGCGTGCCGTCGCTGCCGGCCACCGTCGCCACCGCGCCGTCGGACGTCGACCAGTCGGCCAGCGCAGTGACGTCACGCTGGGTTCCGTCGGAGAAGCTGGCGACGGCCGCGAGCTGCCGCGATCCGCAAGGCGCGATGCGCGTCAGGCCCGGGGAGACGACGATCGAGCGCAGCGCCGCGGTGATGGTCACTGTTCCCGATCCGCTGATGTTGCCCAGCGTCGCGGTGATGGTCGTCGTTCCCGGTCCCGTCGCGATGAGCTTGGCCTTACCGGCGTCGATGGTGGCCACGGTCGCGTCCAACGAGCTCCACGTGACGAGGTCCGTCAGGTCGGCGCTGCTGCCGTCGTCGAAGGTGCCGGTCGCGGCGAGCCCCTGCGAGGCGCCGTCGAGCATCACGGCGCCGTCAATGCGCACGTCGATGCGCACCAGCATCGGGCCGGCCGTGGCGCCGACCGGCGGCGCCGGCGCGGTTTCGACGGCGGGCGTCCCGCTGCAGGCCGTCAGGCCGGCTGTGCCCGCGAGGAGGACCACAATGCGAACGACCGACGAAAGCTTGTTGTGCCGCATGCCCTCTTCATCGGCCGAAGCGGGATCGACTTGAGCCCGCCGATGAAGAACGGGGCGAGGACCATGGGAGGAGCGCCACCCACATCCGCAATGGGCACTCCTTCGGCTGCCCTCCCGCGTCGCCGCGGCTTGACACCTTACGCTGTAAGGTGCATAGGCTTACACCGTAAGGCCGCAAGAGCCGCGGAGAAAGACCCGATGGGTGTACGACGAGAGCTGAAGCGGCTGACGCGATCGACGGTGTGTCACGAGGCGCTCGCGCTCGTCGACGCCGAGGGGCTCGAGGCGCTCAGCATGCGTCGGCTGGCGGCGCGGCTCGGGTGCGAAGCGATGAGCCTCTATCACCACGTCCGCGACAAGGCCGATCTCCTCGACGCCCTTCACGCCGCCGTCCTCGGCGATCTCCTGCCCGAGGACGAATACGATCACAAACGCGCCGGCCGCGCGCATCAACCCGCGTGGCGCAAGCTCGTCGGTGGCCTCTGCCGCGCGCTGCGCACGGCGCTCCTGCAGCACCCGAACGTGGTGCCGCTCTTCACCACCCGCGAGATCAAGGCGCCCGAGGCGCTCGAGGTCCTCCATCGCGTCCACAACGCGTTCCTTGCCGCCGGCTTCAAGCCTGCCGAGACCGATCGCGCCGTCTACGTCACCGGCATGTTCACCATCGGCCACGCCATCTTCGAAAAGAACGAGCGCAAAGACGCCACCTTCCACTTCGGCCTCGAGGCGCTCCTCGACGCCATCGCCGCCGACCATCGCAAGCTTCGGAGAAACCACAAATGAGCCGCACGCCCGCAACCGCAGCCACGCACGCGCTTCCGCCCGGCCCGCGCCTTCCCGCCGCCGTCCAACTCGTGCGCATGACCACCGATCCCTATCGCTTCCTCGCCGACTGCCGCGACCGCTACGGCGATCTGTTCACGCTGCGCCTCCCCGGCGGCCGCCCGCAGATCTTCGCCGCCGATCCCGACACCGTCCGCGCCCTCGTCACCGGCGGCTACGACGACTTTCTGCGCGACGGCGAAGCCATCCGCTTTCTCCTCGGCGATCACGCGATCATCTTCCAGCAGGACGCGCCGCACAAAGAGACCCGCCGCCTCATGATGCCGCCCTTCCATGGCGAGCGCATGCGCGCCTACGGCTCGGACATGGCCACCATCACCGACGACGTCGTCGATCGCTGGCGCGACGGCGACGAGCGCCTCCTGCACAAGGAGCTGCAAGACGTCACCCTCCGCGTCATCCTGCGCTCGGTCTTCGGCATGTCCGAAGGCCCGCGCACCGTCGAGCTCGGCCGCCTCATCGTCGAGTATCTCGACGCCATCATGACGCCGTGGTTCTACGGCGCGTCGCTGCTCCTGTCGGGCGCGCGCGTCCGCGACTTCATGCGCGCGCGCGGCGCCCGCATGCGCGACCTCCCCGACGGCGAGCGCACGCCGTCGCGCTGGCCGCTGCAGAACGTCGCCGATCGCGTCGGCGCCATCGACGCCATCCTCTTCGGCGAGATTGCCCGCTGCCGCGCGCTGCCGCCCGACGCGCTCGCCGCGCGTCCCGACATCCTGGCGCTCCTCGTCGCCGCCCGCTACGACGACGGCGCCGCCATGAGCGACGACGAGCTCCGCGATCACTTGATGACGCTGCTCGTCGGCGGCCACGAGACCACCGCCACGTCGCTCGCCTGGGCGCTCGCGTGCGCGCTCGAAAATCCAGGCACGCTGGCGCGCATGCGCGACGAGGTCGAGCGCGTCTTCGCCGACGGCTTCGACGCCACCAAGGTCAAGCAGCTCGCGTACGTCGGCGCCGTCGCCAACGAGTCGATGCGCCTCTTTCCCATCGCCACCGCCGTCACGCGCATCTTGAAGCGCGAGCGCACTTTCGGCGGTTACACCATCCCCGCCGGCACGCGCATAGCGCCCTGCATCTATCTCACGCAGCGCGACGCGCGCTTGTGGCCCGAGCCCGAGCGCTTCCGTCCCGAGCGATTCCTCGACGGCAAAGCCTCGGTCTACGAGTTCTTCCCCTTCGGCGCCGGCGTTTGGCGCTGCCTGGGCGCGCAGTTCGCCGAATACGAGATGCGCGTCGTGCTCGCGCGCATCGTCGCCCGCGTCGATCTGTCGCTCGCGCCCGGCGTGGCTGTGAAGCCGCAGCAGCGCGGCTTCACCGTCGCGCCCTCCGACGGCGTGCCGGTGCGCGTTCAGCGGCGCAGCCCGAACTCCTCGACGAGCCGCGCGCACGCCGCCGCCGCGCCCAGCTTCGACCACGCGCCGTAACAGATCGCGCCGAACGGCACCAGGATCATGGGCGCGATCGGCTCGCGCCGCTCGATCAGCTCCGGCCGCGCGAACAGCCAATGCGACAGCGCGAACGCCAGCGCCAGGTACGCGATCGTCGACGCGAACGCGAGCAACAGCGCGCCCTCGGGCTCCGCGTCGAAGCGGAACTCGCGCTCGACGTCGGGCGTGGTGTGCGGCAGGCCCAGCGCGCTCTCGAGCCGACGCAAGAGAGCGCGCGCCCGCTCACCGTCGGGCGCACTGTCGATCGGCAGGAGCTGCTTTTCGCCCACGATGTACACGCGGTAAAACGACGGCCCGCGCTCGGCGCGATCACGCCGCACCTCGACGCGCAGCGCGCCTGCCAGCGGCTCGCCGTCGACGAGCACGAGCGGCTTGCGCGGCGCCTCGCGATAGCTGCCGCCGCCGTCGTCCGGCTGCGTGCCGATGAAGCCGCGGCTGCGCAGCCGCCGCACCAGCGCCGCCGTCCGCGCCGTCGTCCCCGCATACGCCGCGCCGAACAGCATCACCAGGCCCACCAGCGTCGTCGACGCCGCGAAGGCGAGCGTGCGATCCTCGGGCAGCCGCGACAGCGCGAGCAGGAGCGCGCCCACGATCGCGACCACGATCGCCGCGCCCTGCCGCGCCGGCGTCAGCCGGAGGCCGCCGCCCGGTTCATCGTCGATCCGCACCGCCCCGACGATATCACGCCCCTATAGCTCGAGGCGGAACGTCTGACCGACGAGGCCGTCGCCGAAGCTGTGGTGCTCGGCCTCGGCGACGAGCACGAACCCGGCGCGCTCGTAGATGCGCCGCGCGGCCACGAGCACGCTGTTGGTCCACAGCTCCAGGCGCCGATAGTCGGCGCCGCGCGCGAAGCGGATGCATTCGTCGACGAGGCGCGCGCCGACGCCGGCGCCGCGCGCGCTCGGCTCGACCAGCAGCAGGCGCAGCTTGGCCACCCGCTTCGACTGCTTCACCACCATCACGCTGCCGACGGGCGCGCCGTCGGAATCGGCGATGAAGCAGCGCTCCGAGAGCGCGTCGTGCCCGGCCGCGAAGGCGCCGACGATCTCGGCGACCAGCCCCTCGAAGCGCGCGTCCCAACCATATTCCTGCGCGTAGAGGGCGCCGTGACGCTGCACGATCCAGCCGAGCTCGCCGGGGCGCGGTCCGCGAATCATCACCGGCGCGAGGGCCGGCTTGCCGCCGCCGAGCAGCGCCTCGATGAGGTGCATCGACATTACCAGCGAGTCGCGCGCGCTGCGATCGAGCGGCGCCAACAGCCGGGTCACGGCGGCGTCGCTGCGCGCGTCGATCCCGGCGAACACGCTGCGCCCGCGCGCCGTCAGCGACAGCAGGCTCTCGCGCTTGTCGCCGCGCGACGGCCGCCGCGACACGAGGTGCCGCGCCGCCAGCCGCTTGAGCATGCGGCTCAAGTAGCCGGCATCGAGCCCGAGCGCGCGGCGCAGCTCCGTCGCCGTCGTGGTGCCGTCGGTGCCACCACGGCCGCGCTGCGCCAGCTCGTACATCAGGCGCACCTCGGCCAGGGAATAGGGGCTGGCCAACAAGCCCTCGTCGAGGACGCCGATCTTCTGCGTGTAGAAGCGATTGAACGCGCGCACCGCGGCAACCGACATGGTTGCCATCGTCAACTAATTAGTTGACTGAGTCAAACACCTACGACGAACACGCAGCTCGTGGTTCCCGAACCGCCGATGTTGAGCGTGGCGAAGGTCTTGGCGCCCGCGACCTGGTAGGCGCCGGCCTGGCCGCTCGTCTGCAAGCAGGCGTCGAGGAGCTGGCGCACGCCGGTGGCGCCGACGGGGTGGCCGCAGCCGATGAGCCCGCCCGACGGGTTGATCGGCAGCTTGCCATCGAGCGCGATGACGCCCTCCTCCACCGCCTTCCACGACTCGCCCGGCGCGGTCAGGCCGAAGTGATCGATGGCCATGTACTCGCTCGTCGTGAAGCAGTCGTGGGTCTCGATGCCGTCGAGCGCCCAGCAGTCGGAGAGCCCAGCACGGGCGAACGCGTCGACGATGGCGCGGCGCGTGTGCGGCAGGACGTAGGGCTGGTCGCGGCTCTCGGCCACCTTGTCGTCGAAGGTCAAAGGCGCAGTGCGATGCCCCCAGCCGCGCAGGCGCGGCACCTCCGCGAGCGCGCGCTGCTGTCGCGCCGCCCATTTCTTGGCGAACGGCTCCGACGCCAGGATCACGGCGACGGCGCCGTCGGTGACCTGCGAGCAATCGGTCACCTTGATGCGGCCGCCGATGACGCTGTTGTACTTGTCGGCGCGGCAAGCGTGCTCGTCGGACATGTACCAGGTGCGCGTCTGCGCCTTCGGATTTTTGCGCGCGTTGGCGTAGTTGATGGCGCTGATGCGCCCGAGGTGCTCGTCGCGGAGGCCGTAGCGGCGATCGTATTCGTCGCCGAGCCGGCCGAACAGCTTGGGAAAGGGAAACTCGACGCCTTTGGCTTCACGCTCGTACCAGGCCGCGGTGCCGAGAAAGTCGCCGCCCTCGGCGGGCGACACCGTCTTCATCTGCTCGACGCCGACGACGAGCGCGCACTCGTAACGCCCGGCCTCGATCTCGGCCGACGCGGCCAAAAGCGCGATCGAGCCCGACGCGCAGGCCGCTTCGTGCCGTCCGGTCGGCAGGCCGGCGAACGCGGGATCGACGTCGACGAGAAAGGCGCCGAGGTGGCCTTGCATCGCGTAGAGCTCGGCGGCGAAGTTGCCGACGTGGCCGACCCCGTGCTCGGCGAGCTCGCGCGGCTCGACGCCGGTGGCGGCAAGGCCGCCCGACACCGCTTCGCGGATCATCGCCGAGATGTGCTTGCCCTCCTTCGTCCAGTTGCGGGCGAAGTCGGTCTGTAGCCGCCGAGGATGTACACCGGTCTCGTCGTCGTGGTCATGATTGAGCCCCGTGAAAGAAGCGGCCGATGTCGACGTGCGCGGCGTCGAACAGTGGTTGATTGCGCTCGGCGGCGTCGACGAGCGCGCGCGGCAGCACGAGCGCGGCGACCTCGGGCGGCAGCTCGTGGCTGCCGACGACCGCCAGGCTGCCCGCGCCGGGTGCGAGCACCGCGGCGAAGTCGCCACCGAGCGCCTCGGCGGCGGCCTGAGCCGCGGC
>DASXOU010000569.1:0-2701 GCA_036494045.1 Polyangia bacterium
GCTCGGGCGGCGCGTTTGCGCCCTTCGGGCAGGTGGCGGTGAGCGCCGCGCGCTCCGACGGACACATCGTGGCCATGGGCTCGACCGCGTTCAACCCGAACCGCGGCGCGCGCGCGGGCGGCGGCGGCGGCGGCGCGTTCAGCGGCGCCGGGCGCACCGTCTTCCACGGCGGCTTCAGCGGCCACACCGCCGTCGGCATGGGCGGCGGCGTCGCGCGCTCCGGCTCGTTCGGCCGCGCCGGCGGCTCCAGCTTCGGCGGCGGCTGATCGTTACTTCGGCAGAACCGCTGCCGGCGGCTCGGCGAAGATGTCGGTGCGCGGCTTGCCCTCGATCTCCGACGGAATCGGCAGCCCGAGCGCGTACAGCGCCGTCGCCGCCGTGTCCATCGTCGACAGCGGCTCGGTGATCACGAAGTCCTCGCGCACGCCCGGCCCGCACGCGATCCACGGAATCTCGCGATCGATCTTCTTGGCCCCCGAGTGCACGCGGTTGTGCCCGCCGTGATCCGCCGACACGATGATGAGCGTGTCGTCGATGAGCCCCGACTTCTCGAGCGCCTCGTAGATGATCCCGAGGCACTGATCGCTGTGCGAGATGGCGTTCTTCTGCGACGGAGACATCCAGCCCTTGGCGTGGCCGGCCTCGTCGGGATCGGAGAAGTGCACGAACGCCAGCGCCGGCTTCTCCGTCGTCAGATAGTTTGCCGCCTCTTCCGCGACCTTCTTGCAGTAGTAGCCGGGCCGATCGTACATGTCGACCGAGCCGGGCGGCACGATGTGGCGCAGCTTGGTCTTGCCGGTGAAGAACGCGGTCGTCAGGCCCGCGTCCATCGCGTGCGTGAAGATCGTCGGCGTCTTGATGTAGCCCTCACGCGGCCGCCACGTGTTCCAGGTCAGGCCATGCACTTTGGGCTCGACGCCCGAGAGCATCGACGCGTGCGCCGGCAGCGTCGAGGCATCGCGAATGGTGAGCGCGTGATCGCTGTACGAGCCGCGCTTGCGCATGAGGTCGTGCCACTTGAGGTGCAGCGTCGCCACCGCGTCGGCGCGCAGCCCGTCCTCGCTGATGATGAGGACGTGATTGATCTTCGGATACGGTTTCTCGATGGGCTCGACCTTGTCCACCGGCGCGGGCGCCGCCTCGATCGGCGCCGCAGCGACGGGAGCGTGCAGCATCACGCCTGCCGCCAACGTGAGAACGGCGGCGTGGATCTTGGTCATGATCTAACGATAGAGGGCGCGCGGCACGACGCGCAAGTTTACGATGTACGCAAAGGTACGAGCTGCGCGGCGCCCTTGGCGGCGAGCTGGCCGCACGCGGCGTCGATGTCGTCGCCGCGCGGACGGCGCACGTAGACGGCCAGACCGCGCGCCTTGAGCTGCGCGGCAAACGCGCGCACGCGCTCGTCGCTGGGACGGCGATAGGGAACCGTGCCGTCGGTGAGCTCGTGCGGATTCCACGGGATGAGGTTCACCTTCGACGGAATGCCGCGCAAAAGCTTCGGCAGCCGCTCGGCGTCCTCGTCGCTGTCGTTGACGCCGTCGAGGAGCACGTACTCGAAGGTCACGCGCCGCCGCTTCTCCAGCGGAAACGCGCGCACCGCTTCCAAGAGGCGCGCGATGTTCCACTTCTTGTTGATCGGCATGAGCACGTCGCGGATCGGATCGCTGGTCGCGTTGAGCGACACCGCGAGGTTCACGCGCAGCGCCGTGCGCGTCTCCGCCGCCAGCTTCTCGATCCCGGGCACCAGGCCCGCCGTCGACACGGTGATGCGCCGCCGCGAAAAATCGGCGCCGCTGTCGTCGGTGAGGATGTCGAGCGCGCGCACGACGTTCTTGTAGTTGTGCAAGGGCTCGCCCATGCCCATGAACACGAGGTTGGTGACGCGATCGGCGCCGGCGCGGCGCGTCGGATCGTCGTCGTCGAGCGCGCTCACGATGTCTTGCGCGCGATAGACCTGGTCGACGATCTCGCCGGCCGAGAGCTGCCGTCCGAAGCCGAGCTTGGCGGTCGCGCAGAAGCTGCAATCGAGCGCGCAGCCGACCTGCGACGACACGCACTGCGTGAGCTTGGGGCGCCGGGGAAAGAGCGCGTGCTGCAGATGCTCGGGCTCGGCGGCTTTGTCGTCTTCGAGATCGTCGTCGGGCGCCGCGGCATCCCCGTCGGGGATGAGCACGGTTTCGATCATGCGGCCGTCGTGCGTGCGCAGCCGCAGCTTGCGCGTGCCGTCCTTCGAGACCTGCTCGGCGTCGACGGCGAGCGCGCGCACCTCGGCGGCGTCGGCGACGCGCGCGCGCAAATCCTTGGCGAGATCGGTCATCGCCTCGACGCGCGCCACGCGCCGCCCGTGCACCCAGCGGAAGATCTGATCGCCGCGATAGGCTTCGACGCCGAGCGCGCCGGCAAAGGCGCGCGTCTCGGCGTGCGTCAGATCGCGCAGATCCTGCTTCATCGCTTCAGTGTGACGCGAACGTCGGCCGTCGGCCAGCTCAGCCGAGCGTCACTCCCAGGCGAGCGAGCTCCGCGCCGCTGAAGAAGTAGCCGATCTCGTACTTCGCCGTCTCGGCTGCGTCCGAGCCGTGCACCGCGTTCTTCTCGATGTCGGTGCCGAACTTCTGGCGAATCGTGCCCGCCGCCGCCTTCTTCGAGTCGGTCGCGCCCATCAGCTCGCGATTGCGCGCGATCGCATTTTCGCCTTCGA
>DASXOU010000570.1:0-2847 GCA_036494045.1 Polyangia bacterium
AATGCGCACGTCGCCGATGAGGAACGGCGGCTTCACTTCCTTGGCGTCGAGCTTTCCCAGCGACAGGAACACCGGCGTGATCACGGATGCCCAGATCGGCGCCCAGGTCACGCCGAAGTCGAGCACGACGCCGCCCGTCGCCGGCGCCGGCGTCACCCGCGCCGCGGTGGCGACGACGAGCTGCGCGTCGGGCGTGAGATCGACCGCCGAGAGCAGCTCTACCGTCGAGAACAGCGGACCGCCGCCGCCGTTGATGTCGGCGCGCACCAGCATGCCCGGCTGCGGCGGATGCCACAGCTTGCCCGCCGCCTTGGCGCCCGCCGGCGTCTCGAGCGCGACGTCGGCGAGCTTGAAGAGCGCGTCGTTGAGCGCGGTCACGAACACCGCCGCCTTCTCGGGCGGCATGCGAATCGTCGTGCCCGACGCCAGCGGCTGACCGCGCGCGATGGCGATGCGCAGCGGCGCCGCCGCGCCCGGCACCGATTGCGTACGCCACAGCGATACGACGCGCTCGTTCTTCTTGGCCGCGTCCGGTTTTTCCGGCGGCAGGATGCGCACCGCCGTCAGCCGCGTCGGCTGCAGCGCGGGCAGGCTCTTCTCGTTGTCGCCCGAGACGATCCACAAGGTCTCGCCGTCGGAGGCGAAGGCCAGATCGCGCACCAGCGGCAGCTTCTGATCGGGCAAGAGGTCGACCGAGGTCACGACGTTGCCGTTGGGCGGCGACGAGACATCGAGCGCGATCAGCCGATTGCCCTCGCCGACCAGGAGCGCGAGCAATTTCCCGTCGGGCGACAGCTCGATCGCGCGCGGCGCCTTGGCGCCCATCGGCAGATCCATCGGATCGAACAGCGCCGGCGCGCGCGGATCGCGCGTCGAGACGATCGTGATCTCCCCGTCGCCGACGACGGCGGTGATGGGCGCGTCCATCGCCGATGCCAGGAGCGCGCCGTGATGCGAGAGCTTCTTCTCGCCGGCGATGCGCGGGCCGCCCGGCGCGCACAGATCGACGGCCGCGAGGTGATCGCCGTCGGCGCGATTGACGACGACGTAGGCGGCCGCGCCGTCGGCCGAGATGCGCACCGCGCGCGCGCCCGGCGCCGGCAGCGGCTTGCCGACGAGCTCGGCGCGATCTTTTCCCACGCGCAGAAAGAAGAGCTGCCCGTCGTGCACGACGACGGCGAAGCGGCGGAGCGGGAACTTCTTCTCGCTGCGCCCCTTGGGCGTCGACACGACGATGCCCACGTCACCGACGGGAACGCCGGTGGGCACGCGCGCGACGATGCCGCCGCCTTCGGTGCGCGCGACCACGCTGGTGGCGCGCCCGCCGATGCTCACCGTCGGCAAGCGCCCGAAGTTTTCGCCCTCGATGATCACGAGCTCGCCCGGTCCGGCGACGCCGTCGGGCTCGCCCTTCCACGGCCCGGTCTGCGGCAGGCGCACGGCGCCGGCGTCGCGAATGCGGCTCACCGACGGTGGCCCGAAGGTCGTCGAGACGTCGCGCACGTCGACGACGTCGGGAAAGGCGCTGGTGGCGCAGCCGGCGCCGAACGCGCCGAAGGCCCCGAAAGCCGCTGCCAGGAGGATCGCGATCGTGTGTTTTCGCATTTTTAGGCCAACATATATTGCAATACGTAAATCGTCATTGACGCAACTTCCGGCGTCGTGTTACCTGCAACTCATGCGCATCTATTTCGTCGGTTCGCATGCCACGGGTAAGACGACCATGACCCGCTACGTGAGCCGGCGATATGGTCTGCCGATGATAACCGAGGTCGCGCGCGCCGTCCTGGCCGAGCTCGAGACCTCGCTCGATGCGCTGCGCACCGACGTCGACTTGGTCGCCGAATATCAGCGGCGCGTCTTCGAGCGCCAGGTGCAGGTCGAGCGCGCGCAGCACTCGGGCTTCGTCTCGGATCGCGCGTTCGACAACCTGGCCTACGCCGCCGAGCACACGTTGGTGCTCGCCGATCTCATCAACACCGACGAGTACAAGAAGTACATGGAGTGGGTGGGCGAGGGCATCGTCTTCTTCGTGCGTCCGCACAAGGACCTCCTCAAAGAAGACGGCGTGCGCGCCGGCGTGACCTGGGAATCGGTGCTGCGCATCGACGGCATGATCAAGTTGATGCTGGAGCAGGGGCGGATTCCGTATCTGCCCATCGAGTCGGTGGCGATGCAGGAGCGCGCGCGCGCCGTCGACTTCGTTCTCAAGCGCACCCCCGGCCTCGCGCAAGTGGCGCCGACGGAGACGGTGGCGCCCAAGGTTGTGTCGATGATCGGCCGCGCCTCCGCGCTCGGCGACTCGCGCCGCCGCGGCGAGTAACGACCGGAATCGCTACGACGGCCCCTCCGTCAGCCGGAAGCCGCTGAGCACGTTCGGCACGAAGCTGAACTCGTCGTGATGCTCGAGCACGCGCCCCTTGTCGTCGAGGATGTCGACGCGCGACATGACGACGACCTGCACGGGGCCGGTCGCCGGCTTGCACGCGGCGATGTAGCCGACGATCTTCGCGCCGGTGTCGTATTCGAACGTGACGCGGTGGGAGACGAGCTCGTGCAGACGGGCGTAATTGGGCATGCGATTATCCTTGGCGCGCGTATATAACACGACGATGAGCGCGGCTGAAATCTTGCTGTTGCGGCACGGGCAGTCGGAGGGCAACGAGGGCGGGCGCTTCGGCGGGCATGGACCGACGCCGCTGACCGCGCTCGGGCGGCGTCAGGCCGAGGCGGCGGCTCGCGCGCTCGCGGCCGAGGGCGGGCTCACGGCTATTTTCGCCAGCGATCTGCCGCGCGCGATGCAGACGGCGGCGCCCGTGGTCGCAGCGACGGGAATCGCCATGCGCA
>DASXOU010000571.1:0-4627 GCA_036494045.1 Polyangia bacterium
CGCACCGAAGAAGGCTGGGTCGTCGATTATCCGAACGGCACCGGCGTGTACAACGGCGGCGGCGTCAATCCGAACTTCGTGGCGCCGGGCGGCCCGTCGTCGGAGCGCATCGAGATCCTGCGCGAAGAGGGCAATCCCGACGTCATCGTCGACAACACGTCGAGCATCTCGAGCGCGCTCGGCGGCGGCGGCTGCGCCATGACGCTCGGCGGGCGCGCCTCGCGGCAGTCGCTCGGCTTCTTCGGCCTGGTGGCCATCGGCGGGCTCATGCTCGTCGGACGGCGGCGCCGGGCGCGCTGATGCGTACGCTGCTCTTCTTCGCCGCGGCGGGCGCGCTCATCGCGGTGGCCTGCGCGCTCGTCGGCTGCGGCGGCGCGGGCGCGATGCAGCCGCCGCCCGGCTCGGCGACGCTCGACATCGGCACCGCCGCCACCGACGGCACCGGCTTCGTCGCGCTCGGCGGCGACACCACGATGGTGCCGGGCGCGCAGGGCGGCTTTCACGTGTGGATCAAGTACCGCATCGAGGGCATGGCGCCGGCGACGGTGAACGTGCATCGCGAGTCGCGCCGGGTGTCCGACAACGCGCTCGTTCTCCTCGCCGACAGCCAGCTCGACGTGGGCACGCCCGGCGACGACGGCTGGTGGGAGATGCCGATGGCGCAGCCGTCGTTCATGTGCCCGACGCCGATCGGCATCAACGTCATCGACGAGAAGATCGTGTTCGACGTGAGCATGACCGCGATCGACGGCACGCCGCTGGCGACCTCGACCGCGCAAGCGACCGTCCACTGCCCCGACGGCGACCAGGCGCAATTCTGCGCCAAGATCTGTTCCGGCTAGCGCTTCGCGTTATAAAGCTGCCATGAAGCACGTGGTGGTCATCGGCGGCGGGTTCGGCGGGCTCTACTGCGTGCGCGCGCTGTCGGACGCGCCGGTGCGCATCACGCTCATCGACCGGCGCAACCATCATCTGTTTCAGCCGCTCCTCTACCAGGTCGCGACCGCGGCGCTCAACGCGTCCGACATCGCGCAGCCGATCCGCGCCATCGTGCGCAAGCAGGCCAACTGCGAGGTGCTGCTCTCCGAGGCCGTCGCCATCGACGCGCCCAAAAAGCGCGTCATCCTCGCCGAGGGTGATCCGCTCGACTACGACTTTCTCGTCGTCGCCACCGGCGCCACGCACTCGTACTTCGGCCACGACGAGTGGCAAGGGCTGGCGCCGGGCCTCAAGACCATCGAAGACGCGCTCGAGATTCGCAAGCGCATCTTGTCGGCGTTCGAAGAAGCGGAGAGCGCGCGCGACGAGAAGACGCGGCGCGAGTGGCTCACCTTCATCATCGTCGGCGGCGGCGCCACCGGCGTCGAGCTCGCCGGCGCCATCAGCGAGGTCGCCTTCCACGCGCTCACGCGCGACTTCCGCCGCATCGATCCGCGGCAGGCGCGAGTGCTCTTGCTCGAAGGCGCGCCGCACATCCTGGGCAGCTATCCCGAGGTGCTGCAAGGCAAGGCGATGAAGCAGCTGGCGCAGCTCGGCGTGCAGGTTCACGTCGACGCGCGCGTCACCGCCATCGACGACTGCGGCGTCGCCGTGCACTTCAAATCGGGCGAAGAGCGCATCGCCGCGCGCACGGTCTTGTGGGGCGCGGGCGTGGCCGCCTCGCCGTTGGCGAAGACGCTCGGCGTGCCGCTCGACAGGGCCGGCCGCGTGGTCGTGACGCCGACGCTCAACGCGCCCGGCTTGGCCGACGTCTTCGTCATCGGCGATCTCGCGGCGGTCAAGAAGAGCGACGGACAGCTCGTGCCCGGCGTGGCGCCGGCGGCGATGCAAGAGGGGCGCTACGTCGCCGAGGCGATCGTCGATCTCGCGCACGAAAAGCCGATCTTCGGCCGCCCCTTCGAGTACCTCGACAAGGGCTCGCTGGCGACGATCGGGCGCAAGAAGGCGGTCGCCGATCTGCCGGGACACGTGCGGCTGTCGGGCTTCCTCGCGTGGCTGGCGTGGCTCTTCATCCACATCATCTTCCTCATCGGCTTCCGCAACCGCATCCTCGTCGTCATCGAGTGGGCGTGGCAGTACCTCACCTTCCGGCGCGGCTCGCGGCTCATCACCGGCCCGCCGGTCGCGCACGCGCAAGCGCACACCGAAGTGAGCAATTCCCCAACCGAGTCGGATCGAACGGCAACGATTTCGCGCACAAACTGAGCGGCACGCGGCTGGCAGAAGGCGCCGCCCATGCTGACGCGTGGATGGCTCGCAGTGGTGCTGGTGCTGGGCGGCTGCAGCGCCGAGGAGCCGGCCTGGGAAGAGGGGCCGATCGGCGAGGTCTCCGAAGGGCTGACCGTCGGCGGCGCCGGCGGCTGCTCGACCTTCATCGTCGACGGCCTGTCGAAGCAGCTCATCGCCGAGGAGAACTGCATCGCGGCCAACACGCTGGTCAGCTTCGGCGGCAAGAAGGGCATCTCGATCGGCTCGAACGTCTATCCGTATCTCGAGCCGAAGGCGGCGGCGGGGCTCGAGGCGGCGGGCGCGTCGTCGACGCTGAGCGTGACCTCGGCGTTCCGCACGCTGGCGCAGCAGTATCTGCTCTATCGCTGGTACGAGAACGGAACGTGCGGGATTTCGCTCGCGGCGGTGCCGGGGAACTCGAACCACGAGACCGGCATCGCCGTCGACCTGTCGAACTACTCGTCCGAGATCGGCAACATGTCGAACCACGGCTGGACGCATACGTATCCGTCGTCGGATCCGGTGCACTTCGATTACACCGCGGGCGGGACGACCGACCTGCGCCATGACAGCGTGCTGGCGTTCCAGCGGCTGTGGAACCTCAACAATCCAAACGCGAAGATCGGCGAGGACGGCGACTACGGGCCGATCACCGCGTCGAAGGTGGCGGCGGCGCCGGCGACGGGATTCGCCAAGGGCTCGACGTGCGCGCCGAAGACGCCGACGACGCCGCCGGCCGATACCACGATGTTCGCGGCCGAGCTCACCGACCAGTCGATGCCGACGGCGCTCGGCGCCGGCGAGGTGCAGGCTGCGTGGGTCGAGTTCAAGAACACGGGCATGACGACGTGGGAGCCGGGCACGACGCGGCTCGGGACGACCGATCCCCAAGATCGCGAGAGCGTCTTGTCGTCGCCCGATTGGATCGCGGCGAATCGGCCGGCCACCGTCGACGCGGAGACCAAGCCGGGCGACGTCGGTCGCTTCAGCTTCTCCTTGCGCGGGCCGGTGGTGTCGGCGGCGGAGTCGCTCACCGAGCACTTCGGGCTGGTGCAGGAGGGCGTGGCGTGGTTCCCGGCGACGGCGGCGCTCACCGTCGACGTCATGATCTCGCCGGCGGCGGTGCCGGGCGGCGATCCGGCGGATTCGACCGAAGGCGGCGCGACGCCGACGCCGGCGCCGTCCATGGGCGCGCACAGCGGCTGCAACGTGGCCGGCGGTGACGGTGGCGACGCGCTGCCGATCGCGATTGTGCTGGCGGCGTTGACACTGGTTGCCCGGCGCCGTGCATCGTACTCTTTGGGTAGATGTCGAGCGTCGGCAGGATCATCGTCTTTCTGGTCATCGCGCTCTCGCTGATCGCGGGGCTGCACTATTATTTCTGGGCGCGCCTGGTGCGCGACACCGCCTTGCCCGAGCCGTGGCGGCAGGTGGCGACGGGCGCGTTGTGGGTGCTCGGGCTGTCGATGCCGTTCACGATGATCGTGCTTCGGGGCTCGCATTCGCCGCTGCGTCGGATCGTGGCGTGGCCGGCGTTCATCTGGATGGGGATGCTGATCATCCTCGGGCTGGTGCTGGCGGGGAGCGACGTGGTGCGCCTCATCGTGCACGCGGGCGGCGGCGCGCGCGATCCGGAGCGGCGGCTCTTTTTGCGGCGGGCCCTCGGCGCGAGCGCGGCGGCGCTGTCGGCGGGCCTGGGCGCGATCGCCGTGTGGCAGGGGACGCGGCGGGTGCGCGTGCACGAGATCGAGATCGCGCTCAAGCGGCTGCCGCGCGCGCTCGACGGATTCACGATCGTGCAGCTCACCGACATCCACGTCGGCGGGCAGACGCTGCATCGGAAGTTCATCGAAGAGATCGTGGCGACGACCAACGCGCTCGCCCCCGACGTCGTCGCCATCACCGGCGATCTGGTCGACGGCAGCGTCGCGGAGCTGCGCGATCAGGTGGCGCCGCTGGCGGGGCTGAAGGCGCGCCAGGGCGTCTACTTCGTCACCGGCAATCACGAATACTACTCGGGCGTCGACGCTTGGATGGCGCACCTGCCCACGCTCGGGATCAAGGTCTTGCGCAATGAGCGCGTCGCCGTCGGAGACGGCACGCACACCTTCGATCTCGCCGGCGTCGACGACTGGAGCGCGCGCGGAACGCCGGGGCACGGCGCGGATCTGCCGCGCGCGCTGGCCGGGCGCGACGCGGGGCGCGAGCTGGTGCTGCTCGCGCATCAGCCGCGCGCAGTGCACGAGGCGGCGCGGCTCGGCGTCGGGCTGCAGCTGTCGGGGCATACGCACGGCGGGCAGATCTGGCCCTGGAGCTACGCGGTGCTCTTGCAGCAGCCGTACGTGGCCGGGCTGGCGCGCGAGGGCGACGCACAGATCTACGTCAGCCGCGGCACCGG
>DASXOU010000572.1:0-7287 GCA_036494045.1 Polyangia bacterium
GACGCCGCTCGGCCGCCCGCTATCGGTCACCGAAAACGGCAAGCCCATCCGCGAAATCCTGCTGTGACTGACCAAGCAAGGACGCCCGCCTCGATCAACGCAGTCTCGAGCGCGAAGCCCAGTTGCTTTGCTCCGGCCGCACAGCGGACGGCGGCGCGGAGCCGCGCCGGAGCAGGGGTCGGGGCCCCGACGGCTTTGCCGGCGGGGCGGGGCGGCACGCCCCGTGGGATCTTCATGAGCACCGCGAAGAGGTGCTCATGAGTGAGTGGGACGACGACGAGCTGCGCTCGTTGCGCGCGTTCTTCCTCGACGAAGCCGACGAGCACCTCGAAGCCGCGCGCGCCGAGCTGGCGCAGCTGCGCAGCCGCTCGGGCGAAGGCGAGATGGTCTCGGCCTTGTTGCGTACTTTGCACACGATCAAAGGGTCGGCTGGTTCCGTCGAATTGCCCGAAGTCGCCCGCGCCGCGCACAGCTTCGAGGATCGGCTGATCGCGCTGCGCGCCGCGCCCTTGACCACCGACGCGGCGCTGCCCGCGCTCGAAGCCGCGCTCGCCGAATTGGCTTCGCTCGTCGAAGGCGCGCGCGCCGCGCTGCGCCCGCGCCAACCGCCGCCCACGCCGCCGCCGCTCACCGAGCCGACGCGCGATCGCCGCGCCGTCGAGCGTGCCGCGCCTGGACAAGAGCAAACGGTGCGCGTCGAGGTCGAGCGCATCGACGAGCTCATGGACGCGGCCTCCGAGCTCGTCTTCGATCGCACGCGCCTGCAACGCCGCCTGCAAGATCTCGAAGCGCGCGCGCGCATGATCGGCGACGGCGAGATCTCCAAGCTCGCGAGCGCGCTCGCCGATGACGTCGAAGGGCTGCGCCGCACCTCGGCGACGCTGCAAGATCGCATCCGCCGCGTGCGTCGCGTCGAGATCGGCCGCCTCTTCGCGCGTCTCTCGCAGCCGATGCGCGAGCTCGCGCGCAAAGAAGGCAAGGAGGTCACGCTCGCGCTCACCGGCGAGGAGACCGAGATCGACAAGGCGCTCGTCGAGCGCATCGCCGAGCCGCTCCTGCATCTTCTGCGCAACGCCGTCGCCCACGGCGTCGAGCCGCCCGACGTCCGCGCCGCGCTCGGAAAGCCGCGCGCCGGCACCGTCACGCTCACCGCGCGCACCGCCGGCGACGCCGTCGAGATCGTGGTCGCCGACGACGGCGCCGGCATCGATCTCGCCGGCGTGCGCCGCGCGCTGGTCGCCGCCGGCCGCGTCGACGCCGAAGCCGCCGCCTCGCTCGACGAAGCCTCACTCTTCGCCGCGCTCTTCGAGCCCGGCATCTCCACGCGCGTCGCCGCCGACGACGTCGCCGGCCGCGGCGTCGGCCTCGACGCCGTGCGCGACGCGCTCGATCGCCTGCACGGCTCGGTCAGCGTCACCTCGAACGCCGGCACCGGCGCCGCATTCACCGTGCGGCTGCCGCTCACCACCGTCGTGCAGGACGCGCTGCTCTTCAAGGTCGGCGGCCAGGTCTACGCGATCCCCGCCGCGCGCGTCGACGAGATCGCGGATATCACCCACGCCGACGTCGAGCTCGGCGACGTCGAGCGCCTGCGCCGCGGCACCTTCAAGCTGCCGCTCGTGCGCCTGGGCGCGCTCCTCGGCGTGCCGCCGCCGCCGGGCGCCACCGAGCGGCGCGCCGCGCTCGTCATCAACGCCGGCGACGACTTCGTCTTCGCGGCGACGTGCGACAAGATCATCGGCCCGCGCGAGATCGTCGTGCGCAGCCTCGGCCCGCTCTTCGCGAACCTGCCGCTCTACGCCGGCGCGACCATCTCGGGCGCCGGCAAGGTACAGCTCATCCTCGACGTCGCGCGCCTGGCCGAAGTCGCGCGTCACGGCGTGCATCACGATCGCCCGGCGCGCGCCCACGGCCTGCCGCGCGTGCTCGTCGTCGACGACTCGCGCGCCATCCGCGAAGCGGCGCTGCTCATCCTCGCCCAGGGCGGTTACGCCGCCGACGCCGTCCCCGACGGCTGGGACGCGTGGGAGCTCCTGCAAGATCGCCCGTTCCACGCGCTCGTCACCGATCTCGAGATGCCGCGCCTCGACGGCTGGGAATTGATCGCGCGCGTGCGCCGCTCGCCCGAGCTGGTCGCGCTCCCCATCATCGTCGTCAGCTCGCGCGCCGCCGCCACGCGCGTGCGCGTCCTCGCCGCCGGCGCCGATGCCGTCGTCGACAAGCCGCTGCGTCGCAAGGCGCTGCTCGACGCCGTCGACGGCGCCGTCAGCGAACGAGCCAGAGCACAGCCGCGCCGAGGATGATGCGGTAGATGCCGAACGGCATGAGCCCGCGCCGCTTCAGATACGAGATGAACACCGCGATCACCGCCCACGCGACGAAGAACGACGTCACCATCCCGACCGCCACCGGCAGCGCGCCCAGCGTCATGAGATCGTGGCGCGACTTGTATCCCTCGTAGATCGTCGCCGCGCCCAGCGTCGGCAGCGCCAGCAGAAACGAAAACTCCGCCGCCGTCGCCGTGGTCAGCCCGATGAGCTGCCCGGTCACGATGGTCGCCATCGAGCGCGACGTCCCCGGAATCAGCGACGCGCACTGCCCGACGCCGACGAGAAATCCGCGCAGCGGCGTCACGTCCTCGAGACGGCTCTCGCCGTCGTCCGGCTTGCGCCCGCGCACCAGCTCCACGACGATCATGACCACGCCGCCGACCGCCAGCGCGATCGCGACCGGACGCGCGCCAAAGAGATGAGCCTTGATCGCCTTGCGCGCCAGGAGGCCGAGCGCCGCCGTCGGCAGAAAGCCGGCCACCAGCGCCAGGCCGAGCCGCGTCGCCTCCGGCTTGCCCGACGGCAATTCGCGCGCGCGCTGCCACAGAAGCGAACGGTAATAGACGAGCACCGCCAGGATCGCGCCGAGCTGGATCACGATCTCGAACGACTTGGACGCTTCGGTATCGCCGCCGCCGAGGAAGTGATCGACGAGGATCAAGTGTCCCGTCGACGAGACCGGCAGGTATTCGGTGAGCCCCTCGACGATGCCGAGGATGAGCGCGACCCAAATCAACATTCGCGGGAGACTGTTTCACAGGAAGATCAGAAGATCAAAAGTCCGACCTTCTGATCTTCTGATCTTCTGTTGATCTTACTTGGCGGCGCGCTGCTGCTGCGATTGACGCTTCGACGCCAGCGGCAGGATCGGCGCCTCCGCCTCGGTCGCGGTCTCGCGCGTCGCGCGCCCGTCGAGCCGCTCGAGCGTGTGCAGGATACGCCGCACCGCCGTCACGTTCGCCGACGCGCCGAGCAGGCCGAGCGCGACGACCACCGGCACGAACGGCGGCAGCGTGCCGTGGCCGAACAGCGTCTCCACGATCGGCGACAAGCCGCTGATGACGCCGAGGTAGAACAGCCGCTCCGGCCGCTGCATGGTGCCGATGTTGACCTGCACTCCGAGCGCCTCGCCGCGTGCGCGCGTGTAGCTGACCATGATCGACCCGAGCGACGCCACCAGCGCGACGTAGATCGCCCAGCTGTGACGGTAGTAGATCGCCAGGCCGCCGAACACCACGAGCTCGGCGTAGCGATCCATCACGCTGTCGAAGAACGCGCCGCCCTTGGTCACCATCCCGGTGGCGCGCGCGATGCGGCCGTCGAGGATGTCGAGGATACCGGTCAATAGATAGAGCCAACCGCCGGCGCCGAAGTTTCCGAGCGCGAAGGCGACGGCGGCGAAGCAGGCGACCACGAACGACGAGAAGGTCAGCGCGTTCGGCGTCACCCGCCAACGAACGAGCGCGCGCTCCCACGGCCCGAGCACCCACATGATGTAGTGGCGCAGATAACGGCCGAGCAGCTTCGACGCCGGGCGGCTCGCCACTTCGGCATCGACCGCGATTCCGACCCAACGCGCACGCAGCGAGAACAGTCCAAGAGCGATCACGAAGTACGCCGCCAACGCAAACACCGGATACAGCGGCACATACGCGGAATGCATTTAGGCTCCTTGGGTATCAGGGTCGAGCAAGCCAGAGGCCAAAACGTTTGTCACTTTTTTGTAGGTCGTTTTCAAGAGTTGTAACTCGCCCACGTGATGAAAGGTGGTAGTTTGGTGTCCGAATTTGGACAGTTGACCTGAATTGATACGGGACTTAGGATGCCCGTCTCCAACCATTCGACGCCTCATACCCCTGGGAGGGATGAAAAAATGAAGAAGGCCGATCTGGTCGACGCGATCGCGGGCAAGTCCGGCGCCCCCAAGGCGCAAGTGCAGCAGCTCGTGGAAGACGTCTTCGAGCTCATGGCGGACGCGTTGTCCCGCGGCGACAAGATCGACCTGCGCGGTTTTGGCACCTTCAGCGTCCGCGAGTCGGCGGCGCGCACCGGCCGCAATCCGCAGACCGGCGAGCCGATCCAGATTCCCGCGCGCAAGACGCCGGGGTTCAAGCCGGGCAAGGAGCTGAAGGACCGCGTCAACACCAAGGCCCCCGCCGCCGCCGGCGCCACGCAGCACTCGTAGCCTTCGCGCGCTACAGCGCGAACCCAATCCCCAACAGAAACGTCTTGCCACTGATGCTGGTCCACGGCGCCCAAATCGAGCCGGGGACGAAGTAGCGATACAGGTCCACCGCGGCCGGCACCATCAGCATCGTCCCCACCTTCCACGGCTCGACGTTGAGCCCGCGCGCCATCGTGTTGACGTCCGACTGCGGCGGGCCGATGCCGGCGAATCCGGTGATCGCGTAGCCCGCCGCGAGGAGGATGTCGAACATGAGCACACCCTTCAGAAAAGCGTGCCGGCGCGAGCGCAGCTTGGGCGCGATCTGCAGGATGAGCTCGGACGAGACGTCGCCGACGACGAAGCCGGCCGAGCCGATGACGTAGTCCTCGCGCGCGTTCAGGTTGCAGCACGGTTGGATCGCGAAGAACGGAATCGGCCCCAGCTTGACCTCGACGAAGCTGACCGACTTGCCGAAGATGACGTCCATCATCATGTGGCCCATCTCGTGGCCGACGAAGCCGGCGGCGGCGCCGAGGGCGAACCAGGCGTAGTCACTGACGTGGCGGAAGTCGGCCTCGGGACGCTCGATCGACTCGTCGGCGCGCGCGCGCAACGGCGCCGCCGCGAGGCAGAGAACGAGCGACAACGCGACGGCGCGACGCACCTTCGGCCAGCGTCGCTCAGTCGTCGCAGATGCGCAAGCAGACGTCGCGGCGGGCGCGCGCGGCTTCGAGACAGAGCGAGCGCGCGCCGTCGGCAGCCGAGCGTTCGTCGCAGGTCGCCGTGTCGCGCTCGGAGTCGAGACGACACTGCTCCTCGCACGACGGCTCGCCGAACTTCGGCACCGGCACGCCAACCGCTCGTCCACCACCGACGAGCGACGCCACCACCACGATCGCGCACCCGACCACAGCGCGCATGAAGAGCCAACCTCCAACTTAGTGATAGCGCATTCGGCGGCGGCTGCCAGTCAGCGAGCTGACAATCCGGCGCTGACAACCAGCGATGACAGCGCGAGGATGGCGAAGGAAGGTCCGTGCGTGTCGTACAGGAGGATCTCGAGTGCGGGCGCCTCCTTTCTGCCCGAGCGTCGCGGATCGGCGCGACCTGCCGCGGGCGCGCGACGGCCTACCTTTGGCCGGCGATGTCGTCCGCCCTGATCGTGCTGTCGGGACCGCCACTTCCGGGACGCTGGTCACTGGCGCGCGCGCTCGAGCAGCGCGCCGGGGCGCAGCGCTTCATCGTCGAGTCGGGGCGCGTGCCCCTCGACGAGATCGACGAGACCTTGGGCGCGGGCGGCATCGTCCTGGTCGACGGCGATCTGCCGACGCGCGATCTGCGCGCCGCGCTCTTGTCGCTCGGCGGCGACGACACCGGGCGCGTGCTCGTCGAGTGGCGCTGCACCCGCGAGCAGGCGGAGCGCGAAGTCTTCCATCGCTACGCGTCACGGCCGCGCATCCTCGGCAGCGGCGAGCTGGCGCGCTTCATCGACGACGCCGGCGTGCGCGAGCCGATCGGCGACGAGGCGGGCGACGCGGCGGTGGTCGTGGTCGGGCCCGAGCGGCCGCGCGACGCCGAGGTCGAGCGCGTGATCGCCGCGCTCGGCATGCCGCTGCCGCGGCCGGTGGCGCGCGCGGCGGCGCACAAGCGCGTGATGATCGTGGACGACGATCCGGAGGAGCGGGCGCTTCTGGCCGACGTGCTCGCCGAGCTCGGCTACGCCGTCGAGAGCGCGCCCGACGCCGGCGTGGCGCTGGTGCTGCTCGACGAGGGCGCCGACGTCGAGCTGCTCATCTCGGACGAGCGGATGCCGGGGATGAGCGGCGTCGAGCTGACGCGCGCGGTGGCCGAGCGCCATCCGCGTGTGCGCACGATCCTTCTGACCGCCTTCAGCGACGAGGAGATCTGCCGGCGCGCGCTGGCCGCGAGCGCGGTGACGGTGCTGAAGAAGCCGCTGTCGGTGATCGACCTCGAGCGCGTGCTCGACGAGGCGTAGGGAACCAGGCAACCAGGCCGACTTGCCCGCCGCCGGCGGCGGCGGTGACGCGGGACGCTTCCTTTGCCATGACGGGGCGGGGCCTGCGAACCGGCTGTGCCGAGCCCCTACGCTCCGCGACAGTCAAGGCGTGCTCCCGACCACCTGCGCTCGCAGCGCGAACCCGGCGATTCTCGACGGTGATTGCCGAGCCCCAAAGTCCCTGTGTCTCACGCGCCGCCTCTGCGGCTGGCTCTCGACCGGTGCCCACTCGAGGCAGCCAAACTTGATTGGGCACCTTTCCCACATCCGAGTCTTTCCCGACGGTCGGGAGGCGAGCGCGGGCGAGGCCGCAGCCCCGCAGACTCAGCCGCAGCTTTTGGCGGAGATGGTGACGCCTTCGACCGTGACGTTGAACGACTTGCACGTCAGCATCGCGCCGTTCGACGACGCCACGCAGTCCTGGTCGCGCTGACACGCGTCGAAGCAGCTGCCCGCGTCGGTGCACACGCCGCTGCGGCAGTCGCTGCCCACCGTGCACTTGGCCGGCGCGCGCCCCGCGCCCACCGACGTGTCGCAGAACCAGCGGATGTTCTTGGTCGCGGGATCGACGAACGGCTGGCAGCTCAGCATCGCCGTCGGCGACGCCATGCACTGCAGCTGCTGCGCGCCGCCCTGCGCGTCGCAGCGCGCGCCGATCTGCGTGCCGAGCATCGCCGTCGGCGGCGCGCAGTAGTCGTCGGTGCAGCTGGAGCTCGCCGGGCACTGGCGATCGACGACGAACATGCCGCCCTCACAGCGATCGCTGGCGGCCG
>DASXOU010000573.1:0-1917 GCA_036494045.1 Polyangia bacterium
CATGGGTGCGGTGGCGACGACGTTCATCGCCGGTGTCGAGGCGATTCGTCGCGGTCACGCCAAGCCGATCGGATCGATGACCCAGATGGGCACGATTCGTCTCGGCAAGCGCACCGACAATCGCACGCCGAAGATCAGCGACTTCGTGCCGCTGGCGACGCTCGACGATCTCGTGTTCGGCGGCTGGGACATCTTCGAGGACAACGCCTACGAGTCGGCGAAGCACGCCGGCGTTCTGTCGAACGAGGATCTCGAGAAGGTTCGTCCGTTCCTCGAGAGCATCCGTCCGATGCCGGGCGTGTTCGAGCCGGCGTACGTCAAGAAGCTGCACGGCACCTTCGTCAAGCAGGGCAAGACGAAGATGGACATGGCCGAGCAGCTCATGGCCGATGTCGAGCGCTTCAAGACGACCAACGGCGTCGATCGCTGCGTCGCGGTCTGGTGCGGCTCGACGGAAGTCTATCGCGAGCCGTCGGACGTGCACTCGACGCTGGCGAAGTTCGAGCAGGGGCTGAAGAACAACGACGAGATGATCGCGCCGTCGGCGATCTACGCCTACGCGCTCTTGCGCTCGGGCGTGCCGTTCGCCAACGGCGCGCCGAACCTGTCGGTCGACTTCCCGGCGATTCAGGAGCTGGCGAAGCAGAAGAACCTGCCGATCGCGGGCAAGGACTTCAAGACCGGCCAGACGCTGATGAAGACGATCCTCGCGCCCGGCTTCAAGGCGCGCTACCTCGGCCTCGAGGGCTGGTACTCGACCAACATCCTCGGCAACCGCGACGGCGAGGTCCTCGACGATCCGGAGTCGTTCAAGTCGAAGGAAGTGTCGAAGCTGGGAGTGCTCGAGCACATCCTGCAGCCGCATCTCCATCCCGACCTCTACAAAGACTTCTCGCACGTCGTGCGCATCAACTACTACCCGCCGCGCGGCGACAACAAAGAGGGCTGGGACAACATCGATATCTTCGGCTGGCTCGGCTACAAGATGCAGATCAAGATCGACTTCTTGTGCCGCGACTCGATCCTGGCCGCGCCGATCGTGCTCGACCTCGCGCTCTACATGGATCTGGCGCAGCGCTCGGGCATGAGCGGAATCCAGGAGTGGCTCTCGTTCTTCTTCAAGAGCCCGATGACGCCGCAGGGGCTCTATCCCGAGCACGACCTGTTCATCCAGCTCATGAAGCTGAAGAACACGCTTCGCCACCTGCGCGGCGAAGAGCTCATCACCCACCTCGGCACCGAGTACTACGACTAGTCGTGGAGCCGGCGTGCGCGCAGTTGCCCTCGCCGCTCTTTTCCTCACATTAAACGGCTGCGGCTCGTCGCTGACGACGTGCTCCGCCGAGCCCGACGTCACCGGGCAGTGGACGCTCACGCTCACGCCGACCGGCGCCGCCGGCATTCCGCGCCCCGACACCATCGAAGCGAACCTTTCGCAGATGAAGCGTCCGACGAGTAGCCTGGGCGCGCTCATTTGGGGTACGCTTACGTCGACGGACAAGGGGTTCTTCGACGTGATCGAGATTCCCCAGCTCATCATGAACAACGGGTCCAAGACGGGGGGCGTCGTGGGCTGTTCGGTGAAGATCAATGTGCCGGTGACGACCGACGTGACCGACGACGACGCGGACAACGGGCCGCTGCGCATCTCGTTGTCGGGATCGATCGTCGGAAACGGGCAGATGACGGGCGATCCGTCGACGGTGGTCCGCGTCGACAACATGGCCATGACCGAGGAGAGCTACACGTGGGTGGGCGTGCAGCACTGATCGCGATCGCCTGCTTCGTGGCGGGCGCTGCGCTGGCGAAGAAGAAGGACACGACGGCCAAACAGCCGCTGGCGGTGCATTTGCGCGGCATCGATCTCGTGCATCGGCTGATCTTGATCGAGGTCGACGGCATGCAGAAGGCGCCGCC
>DASXOU010000574.1:0-4963 GCA_036494045.1 Polyangia bacterium
GTCGACGACGGCCCCGGCGTCGCCCGCGAGCATGACGTCGCGCCCGCGCACACCGTCGACGCCACCGCGACCTCGAGCGATCTCGAGGTCGAGCTCGCGCTGCGCCAGATGAAGCGTCACGAGCGCGCCCTCGACGCCTGCGTCGCCGCCGCCCGCACGCGCGCTCCCAAGCGCGCCGGCAACGTCACGCTCGACTTCGACGTCAGCGATCGCAAGGTGCGCAGCGTCGCCGTCAGCGACGACTCGGTGCACGACGCCGCGCTCGCCGGCTGCCTGACCTCGGCCGCGCGCGGCTTCCGCTTCTCGCTCGCCGCCGCGCACTTCCGCTGGCCCGTCGCCGTCCGATAGCATTTGCGCCGGCCGCGGGCATCGGCCAACCTGCGCGGGCGATGTTGAATTTCCACGTCACGCTGTCGGTCTTCGCGGTCATCTTCATCGCCGAGCTCCCCGACAAGACCGCGCTCGCGTCGCTGGTCCTGGCCACGCGCCATCCGCCGCTGCCGGTGTGGATCGGCGCGTCGCTGGCGCTGACGGTGCAGAGCATCGTCGCGGTCACCTGCGGCTCGTTGCTCTCGCTCCTGCCCGCGCACGCCGTCCACGTCGGCAGCGGCGTCGTGTTTCTGATCTCCGCGATCTTCATGTGGCGCCGCCACGACGAAGCCGACGGCGACGCCAAGGACGACAAGCTCGGCTTCTGGCGCACCATCAGCACCACCTTTGGCGTCGTGTTCATCGCCGAGTGGGGCGACCTCACGCAGATCGGCACCGCGGCGCTGGCCGCGCGTTATCGCGCGCCGTTCTCCGTTCTTCTGGGCGCGATGGTCGCGCTGTGGGCCGTCGCCGGCATCGCCGTCTTCGTCGGCAACCGCGCCGGCAAGCTCCTCGACCCGAACCTCACCAAGCGCGTCGCCGCGGTCGTCTTCGCCGCCGTCGGCGTCCTCCTCGTCGCCAACATTCTGTAGAACCATGCGCGCCGCGGAACTCCGCGCAAACTCTACTCGTCTCACCGTTGACACGCTGCAGGGTTGGGCTAATATCGTGCGCTCAGGTAAGTAGGCCAAGCCAGCGACGGGAACCCGTCGCGGAGGAGACATGCAACACCTGGCGGAGTTCTTCGAGCAGGGCGGGTTCTTCATGTACGTCAACCTGATCTGCTCGACGATCGCGATCGCGTTCATCGTCGAACGGACCATCTTTTTCCTCGGCAAGGGCTCGGTGAACGCCAAGGCCTTCCTCGAGCAGATCCGCAAGCTGGTGGCGGCCAACAACGTCGATCGCGCCATCAAGCTCTGCTCGGCAACGGAGGCTCCGGTCGCGCGCGTCGCGAAAGCCGGGCTGACGCGCCTGCCCAAGGGCGAGGCCGCGGTGACCACGGCGATCGAGGAGACGCTCGTCGACGTGACGCCCGACCTGAAGAAGCGCATCGGCTCCTTGTGGTCGATCGCCAACATCGCCACGCTCATCGGGCTCCTTGGCACCATCACCGGCCTCATCGGCGCGTTCGCCGCCGTCGCCAAGGCGGCGGCCGCCGATCGCTCGACGATCCTGTCGGCCAAGATCTCCGAGGCCATGAACAACACCTGGCTCGGCCTCGCGATCGCCGTCACCTGCATGGTCGGCCACGTGTTCCTCAACGCGGCGTCGAAGAAGCAGCAGCACGAGCTCGAGGCGTTCGCCATGAAGCTCGAGAACCTGCTCGCCGAGACGACGCAGCACGCGGGTCAGGCGCGAGGCTAACGGCCGATGACGCCGCAGCGCTTGCGCACCAAGCTGCGCAAGATTCGCGAGCAGGCCGACGAGCTGGCCGAAGAAGGCGGCGAGCTCAACCTCATTCCCTATCTCGACATCGTCACCAACGTCATCATGTTCCTCCTGGCGACGATGACTTTCGCCGCCGCGCTCGGCGACATCAACGTCTCGTCGCCGACGACCAACGCGGCGTCGCAGCTCTCGCAGCCGCCGCCCGAGCCGAAGAACGAGCTCAACCTCACCGTCTCGGTGTCCGACAAGGGCTTCACCATCGCCGCGTCGGGCGCGGTGCTCTACCAGGGCCAGACCATCGACGCCGCCGGCAACCTCACGCAGCCGTCGGCGGGCGCGACGCTGCCGACGATCCCGAAGAAGGGGAACGAGTTCGATTACGAGGGCCTGGCGCGCACGATGGCGATGATCAAGGCGTCACCGACGGCGAGAAACGAAACCAAGGTGATCGTCAACGCCAACCCCGACGTCATCTACGACGTCATCGTGCAGGTGCTCGACGCCTGCCGCGGCAAGTCCATGTCCGTCCCCGATCCCGATCACCCGGGCAAGATGATGGAAGGCTACGAGCGCTTCGGCGACGTGCTGCTCTCGGCGGGGCTCAACTGATGGCCGGCGCCAAGAAAGCGGCGGACAACGACGTCCCCGATCGCGACGCCAAGCGGCAGCTCTCGCGCTTTCGCGCGCAGGTGGAAGAGGAAGCCGCCGAGCATCAGATGGCGTACCTCAACATCACGCCGATGATGGACATGATGACCATCCTCCTGGTCTTCCTGCTCAAGCAGTTCTCGGTGCAGGCGGCGTCGCTGCAGATGCCGCCCGAGATGCAGCTGCCGACGTCGACGATCGAGCAGCAGCGGCCGCTCGCGGTCAACATCACGATCACGCAGAACGCGGTGCTCGTCGAAGGCGATGGTGTGACGACCGTCCGCGCCGGAGCCGTCGACCCGTCGGTCAAGCGCGACGGCGCCAACGGTTATTACATCACGCCGCTCGTCGAAGTGCTGACCCACCACGCGAACCGCCTGAAGAAGATCGCGGCCATGGGCGGCACCGCGTTCGACGGCACGGCGATGGTGATGGTCGACAAGAACACCCCCTACCGCCTCTTGACCGAGGTGCTCTACTCCGCCGGCCAGGCCGAGTTCAAGAACTACCATCTCGTCGTCATCCGCCACGCGCAATAACGTCACGCGGCACCTTGCCATAACCGACAGAAGTTGTTATGACGCTGCGCACCGCAACGGCGGAGGAGAACCTGTACATGACGTCCACGATCAAGCGTTACGCGACCACCGCAGCCGCGTTCTTGTGCGCGCTTCTCGTCAGCACCGGCGCCTTCGCCGGCGAGCCGGCGGGAGGCGAGATGAACCTCATACTGCCCGACTTCAAGAGCGTGCAGTTCGTCGGCATGTCCGGGTGGAACCTCCTCGCCTTCGGCCTCATCGTGTGCGGGCTCGGGCTCGCCTTCGGCCTCGTGATCTTCCAGCAGCTCAAGCGCCTGCCGGTGCACAAGTCGATGCTCGAAGTCTCCGAGCTCATCTACGAGACCTGCAAGACGTATCTGTACACGCAGGTGAAGTTCATCGTGATGCTCGAGCTGCTCATCGGCGCGGTCATCGGCGTCTACTTCGGCGCGCTGCTCAAGGTCGGCATCCCCGAGACGATCATCATCCTCGTCTTCAGCGTCATCGGCATCGCCGGCTCCGTCGGTGTCGCGTGGTTCGGCATCCGCGTCAACACCTTCGCCAACTCGCGCACCGCGTTCGCGGCGCTGCGCGGAAAGCCGTTCCCCTGCTACCAGATTCCGCTCAAGGCGGGCATGTCGATCGGCATGCTGCTGATCTCGACCGAGCTCCTCATGATGCTCGTGATCCTGCTCTTCGTGCCGCACGAGTACGCGGGCAAGTGCTTCATCGGCTTCGCCATCGGTGAGTCGCTCGGCGCCTCGGCGCTGCGTATCGCCGGCGGCATCTTCACCAAGATCGCCGACATCGGCTCGGACCTCATGAAGATCGTCTTCAACATCAAGGAAGACGACGCGCGCAACCCGGGCGTCATCGCCGACTGCACCGGCGACAACGCCGGCGACTCGGTCGGCCCGTCGGCCGACGGCTTCGAGACCTACGGCGTCACCGGCGTCGCGCTCATCACGTTCATCCTGCTCGCCATCCCCGAGTCGAACGCCGAGCTCCAGGTCAAGCTGCTGGTCTGGATCTTCGCGATGCGTATCCTCATGATCATCGCCGCCGGCATCTCCTACCTCATCAACGAGACCGTCGCCACCAGCCGCTACAAGAACGCCGACACGATGAACTTCGAGCATCCGCTGACGATGCTCGTCGTCCTCACCTCGGTCGTGTCGATCGCGCTCACCTTCCTCGCGTCGTACTTTCTCATCCGCGACCTCGGCAACGGGACGCTCTGGTGGCAGCTCTCGCTCATCATCTCGTGCGGCACCGCGGCCGGCGCCATCATCCCCGAGGTCGTCAAGGTCTTCACCTCGACGAGCTCGAGCCACGTGCGCGAGGTCGTGACCGCGTCGCGCGAAGGCGGCGCGTCGCTCAACGTGCTCGCCGGCCTCACCGCCGGCAACTTCTCGGCCTACTGGATGGGTATCGTCATCGTCGTGCTCATGGGCATCGGCTACGGCGTCTCGACCCAGGGGCTCAACGACGTGCTCACGCCGATGACGGCGCCGGTGTTCGCGTTCGGCTTGGTCGCCTTCGGCTTCCTCGGCATGGGCCCGGTCACCATCGCCGTCGACTCGTACGGCCCGGTCACGGACAACGCGCAGTCGGTGTTCGAGCTCTCGGTCATCGAGACCATCCCGAACGTCAAGGACGAGATCAAGAAGGACTTCGGCTTCGACGTGCAGTTCGAGAAGGGCAAGCACTTCCTGGAGGAGAACGACGGCGCGGGCAACACCTTCAAGGCGACCGCGAAGCCGGTGCTCATCGGCACCGCCGTCGTCGGCGCCACCACCATGATCTTCTCGATCATCGTCGCGCTCACGCACGGCCTCGACGCCTCGATGCTCGGCTCGCTGTCGCTGATGCATCCGCCGTTCCTGCTCGGCCTCATCACCGGCGGCGCCGTCATCTTCTGGTTCGCCGGCGCCACCACGCAGGCGGTGTCGACGGGCGCCTACCGCGCGGTCGAGTTCATCAAGGCCAACATCAAGCTCGAAGGCGCGACCAAG